>JADLHG010000074.1 GCA_020848905.1 Deltaproteobacteria bacterium | reverse complement strand
GTCGGTCCCCGCGGGGAGGATGCAGTTCGCCTGCTCGCAGCACTTGGGCTCGAAGTAGACGTTGTAGCAGGCGCACGGCGTGTTCGGCCGCTTGCCGTCGGAGCGCTCCTGACAGTCGATGACGCGCCTGCCGTTCACGAGCTTGCTCTTCCACTTGCCGTCGGCGAGGCACTCCACCATCCCCCAGCCGCAGTACTGCTCGCCGTCGCACCACATCTTCTGCCCGGGGATGCACTCGGTGCCGGGGCTCGTCGGGGGAGGGGTCGTCGTTCCTGCGTCGGGGCGCGTGGGAAGCGGCCACTTGAAGCCTCCGTCGCGTCGCGGAGGGCTGGTGGGCGGCGGCGTGGGAGTCGAGCCCGTGCCGGCGTCGGGGCCCTGGCCCGGCGTGGCGGTTTCGATCTTCTTGCAGACGAGCTTTTTCAGCTCCTCCACGACGGAGCACCTCCAGCCGCCGGTGCCTCCGGGCTGGTTGGTGGGCGTCGGCACGTACGTCATCGTGCAGATCCACGCGCCGCTCTTACTGTCGAAGCTGCAGCTCCAGCCCCCGCCCGAGGGCGGAGGAGTGTTCGCCTCGCCGCTCTGCGCGCAGGTGTATTTCTGTTCGCTCCAGGTGCACCTCCAGGCCCCTCCGCCTGGCGGTGGCGTGGGGATCTCGGACTCGCACTTGCTCGGGTTCTTGCTGCAGTCCCAGAGCGACTGGCAGCTGCACACCAGCCCCGTGTCGGGGCTCCCAACGCAGGTGCGCTGCGCCTCGGGGCAGCACTTCTCGGGGTCCGTGCAGGCCGCGTAGGGGTCTTCCCCTCCCGCGTTGAGGGCCGGGTCGAGCGCGGGGTTCGACCCGGGGCAGGCGGTCAGACTCAGCAGCAGCAGCGTCGCGAAGCTTCCGTGTCTCATCGAGTCTCCGTTGCGCATCGGCGGGGCGAATGTGCAAGCGCCGGTCCACGCACGCCAGGCGCTCGGTTCGCTCAGAAGGCAGCGGATCCTCAGGCTGCAGAGCGGAAGGGGCGGGGCCGCGGGCCGCAGGTGGGCGAGCGGTCCCATGGGCAGCGCATCTCGGGGGGATGGATCGGGGCCAGGGAGACCGGGTTTAGCGCCGCGGTCGGGTGGGGCGCTTGCCGGCCTTCGCGCGGCTCTTCGGCTGCGGGTCGCGCTTCAGCTCGACCTGCGTCTCCGCGCCGTCGGGCAGGTAGATCTCCACGACGTCGCGGGCGCGGTCGTAGCGGATGCGCACGCCCTTCGGGGCGACCGGCGCGCGGGGGCGGGGCTGGCGGAGCGCGCGATCTTCCTCGGCGCTGGTCTCGAGGGCTTGCTGCGGAGATTCCGGGACGCGTTGCCCGACGTGGCTACCCAGCGCGGGTCCAGGTGCGATCGCACGGAGCGCGCGGCCACTCCGCGGCGTCGGGCTGCGCGTCTCGCCGTCGTCTGCGGCTGCGCTGGATTGGGGGACGAGCACGAGCGGCGTCGTGTTGGCCTGCGCCGTGGAACCCCGCAGCGCGAGGCCCAGCGCGACGGAGAAGATGGCCAGGCTCACCCCGGCGCCGACCCCCGCGGCCCAGCGGGTCCTCCGCGGAAGGCCCATCCACCGCGCGCGTAGCCCTCTCGCGCGGGCGTGGAGCTCGAGGCGTCGCAGGCGCTCGTGCGCTCGTTCGACGAGGCGTGCGATGCGGCGTGCCGCTCGCGTGCTCGCGCTGGTCGCCGGGATGGTCGCGCCCGTCGTGGTCGCGTTTCTCGGGTGCGCGGGCGGGAGCAGGCCCATCGGCAGGGGCGGTGGCGCGATCCCCGCGGGTAGCGCGGGCGCTACGGGTGGGACTCCATCCGCCCCCGGGATGGGGATCGTGCCCCCAGTCTGCGGGACCGAGTCCTCGCGCGGCGGAGGCGCCTTCAGCGACTGCCTCGCGAGGCGCGCGACCTCCGCCGTGGAGGTGCGGCCGGGGCCCGGGTGCTTCGCCTCGTAGCCCGGCGCGGTGACCGCGCCCACGTGGCGGCTCTGGACCACGTTTCTCGACGGTGGGAGCGTCCTCGGCGGAGAGCTTCGAGGCGGGGTCAGAAGCCGCGGCCCGACGCGTTCGCGCGGGGCCACCGCGCACCAGAAGGGGCTGACCGCGGCTGGCTGCTCGGGGGACGGGCTGTCTTTCCTGCTGGGCTGCATCGAGCCTCCCGGGTCGCGTCGGCGACGCGGGAGTGAAATGCAAGGTGGGGACCAGGACGATCTGTGCCGCAATGTAGGTGCCGCGGGGAGCGACGAGCGCCGGCGTTGCGCGTCGTCGCCGTGCGCTAGCGCGGCTTGGCGGGCGCTCGCCGCGGAGCGGGGGCCGGCCGCTCGGGCAGCGGGCAGAAATCCCCGTCGCCGACCTGTTCGACCTGCGCCTCCGCGGGTGCGCGGCGCGGGCGCGGCGGACCGCCGAAGAGCTCGCCCATGGCCTCTTCGAGCTGGCGCTCGGCGATCTCTCCCGGTCGCGGCGTGAGCCCGCGGGTTCGTCCGCGCACGAGCTTGACGAGGCGCTCCTCGGGGACCGCCTCGGGCCCGGGTCCGAGGAGCTCCTGCGCGCGCGCTTGCCCTACCTGCCAGCGCGGGAAGGTGGGGGCCCCGTGCTGCACCGACCAGGTCATCGCGTCCATCCCCGCCACGCGCCGCAGCGCGGTGCCGGGTCGAACCTGCGCCAGCACCTCCTTGGCCGCGCGCGCGGTGTTCAGGTGGAGCTCCACCAGGCGACGCCGGTCCGGCGTGTAGCCGCCGCCGAGCTCCCAGGCCACGGGGATGCCCCGACTCCGCGCGAGCGCGAAGAGGAAGGTGTCTCTCAGGAAGAGCGTGCGCCGCCCGGCCTGCAGGTTCGCGGCGCGGTTCACGGGGTCCGAGTGATAGGGGTCCGCCCCCGCGTTATAGAGGATCACCTCGGGCTGGAAGCGATCGACGAGCTCCTCGAGGCCGCTCGCGAAGGTGGCCAGGTACTCCTCGGGGGAGGCCCCGCGCGGCACCGGTCGCGCCACGTTCGTGGTCGTCTCGCGCACGCTCCCCGTGGGCACGCCGTAGACGGCATAGTACGCGAGGCTCGGGTCACCGAGGGTGAGCTGGCTCGTGCCGCTGCCGAAGTGGAGGTCCCCGTCCACGATCAACACGCGTCGCGCGCGACCTTCGGCTTGCAGCTTCTTCGCCGCCACCACCGGTCCGTTGAAGGTGCCGAAGCCGTCGCCCATGTGCAGGCTCGCGTGGTGGCTCCCCGAGGCCAGGTGCCCGACGATGGTTCCGCGATCGAGGGCCAGGCGTGCCGCCTCGTAGCTTCCCGCGGCGGAGGCCAGCGCGTGCCGCGCGACCTCGGGGGCCCAGCCGCCGAAGAAGCCCTGGGTCATGGCCAGGCGCCCCTCGCCCGTGAGCACCGCTTGCACGTAGCGCGCGCTGTGAGCGCGCAAGAGATCCTCGACGGAGAGTCGACCGGGCCGCAGGATCTGCGCCGCGGCCGCGAGGCCCTCGGCGAGGAGCGCGTCGTGCACCTCGCGCGGCTTGGTGTGCGCCGTCGTGCGCAGGGCGCCTCCCTGGCGGGCGAAGACCACGTCCGGGTGGTAGACGAAGAGCGGCTGCGCGTTGGCGGCGGCCCGGCGCGGCGGCGCACCCTCGATGCGCGGGTCGTCGGCGGCCAGGGGTCCTCGCACTCGCGCGGGCTGCGGCTCGGGCCCGGAGCCTCGACGGCTCTCCTCGAGGGCCTGCCAGAGCGTGGCCTCGCCGGGGCGGAGGTACTGCAGGCTCTGCGGCGGGACGAAGCCGGGGGCGCGCTCTCGGAGCTCCTCGAGCGGAACCGGGCGCGCGAGCCGCCGAGGGTCGGTGACCTCGATGGCGTACCCGCGCTCCACGTCGCGGAAGTATCCTTCGACGCCGTCGGCCGCCGCGCCAAGGGTGAGCCACAGCTCGAGGGGCGAGCCCTCGTAGATCTTGCCGGTCACGAAGCTCCCGACGAGCGCGCGCTTCGCCACCCGCCGCGGCTGCTGCTTGCCGTCGTCGGTCGAGGCGTAGATCAGCACCTGGGTGCCTTCGTGCCAGCCGGGGCGGTTCTTGCGCAGCTCGAAGCGCTTCGTGCCGGTCACGAACATGCGCTCGGCCCAGACCGGCTTGAGCGACATGAGGACCGCTTGCTCGGCCGCGGGCTGGCGATCCCCCTGTCGGGCCTGCACCGGCGCCGCGGCGACGAGTCCGGCGATCCCGGCGAGCGGCATCAGCCGGGCGAGACGCAGCACGATGCGGGGGTGCGACAACGACATCCCCTGGCACCAAAGCAGGCCCCGTGCCGCCGGCTCGAGCGTGCGATCTCGGCACTTTGGCCTCCTAAGGGGGCCTTCCGGGGCTCCGGGGCTGAGAGGCCTGGCTACTGAGCCTGCGCCGGGGCGGGGGCAGGGGCAGCCGCAGCGGCGAGACGTTCGACCCGGTAGGCCTCGAGGTGGCTCGGCCCGCTGTCCGAATCGCAGGACCCCACGTACACCACGTCGTCTCGCACGAGCGGCAGCGAGAAGCGCACCCCCGGGCCGGCGAGCGGCACGTCCGCGAGGATCGCGCCGTCGGCGGCGCGCACCGCGAGGAGGCGACCCTTCTGCCCCGGCTCGCCGGTCTCGACGAGGAACCCGACCTCCTCGTGCGACGGCCCGACCCGCGCCAGCCGAAGCCGCGAGGGGTGTCGCCGGAAGCGTTGTCGCGCGGCCTCCGTGTGGAACGGGGGCGCCTCCCACCTTCGCTCGAGCCGCGGTCGACCGTCGTGCTCCACCACGGCGAAGGCCACCACGCCCGCGGGGTGCGTCGCGTCCGGCATGAAGGTCGGCACGAGGAGGAGCGGCTCCGCGAGCGACGCCGCGACCGCCGGCTGCGTGACGATCATTCCGGCCCAGCCCCAGAGGCACTTGTCTCCGGGCGCGCCGCAGATCTCCACCGCCTGCGCGCGGTCGTGGAGGGTCCCGAGCTGCGCCTCGTCCACGAGGTAGACGTGCCCGTCCTTCGTCGGGTACGCGAGCACCGCACGCCCCGACGGAAGGAGGACCCTCGCCGGCGTGCTGCCCCCGACGTAGTCCATGCGCTCCCAGCACTGAAAGAGGGTCAGCCCGTCGCACAGCCCATTCGCCGGCCGCGGAGGCGCTTGCCCGGGGAGCAGCCGCGGCACGAAGAGGTCCCGGCACGACGCGACGCAGGCCGGGCTCGGCTCGTCGGGGTCGAAGCGTGCGCACGCCTCGGCGTGGCAAGCGGGGTCGAAGTCGAGGCCCGGTCGCACCCGCATCAGCGTGTTCGCGTAGTCGCGGCGCGACAGGTCGAGCTGACCGTTGCCGGGCGAGAGGATGAGCGCGTAGCCCTCTTTTGCGTCGGGCACGAGGAGCGGTCCCGACGGGGACCAGAGCCCGCCGCCGCAGATGCGGGTGCGCGAGCCCGACGAGCCGGGGGGCCCGCACTCCCTCTCGGGTGTGGTGACGAGCACCGAGGAGATCGCGGCCCCGGCGCCGCGCGCGCGCCACGCCCCGAGCGAGAGCTCGAAGACCCAGCCGTGCCAGGGCTGGAGGTCCTGCGCGTTACCGTAGGTCACGTACACGCGCCCGTCGGGATCGCCGCGCGGCGTCGCGTGCACGAGCGCCCCACGAGCGAGGGAATTCGAGGCCAGAAAAGGCACGCGAGGTGGGCGGCCGTGGCCGAGGACTTCGGCCCGGAGCTCGAGGGGCGGGTACGCCGGGTTCATCCGTCGACCGGCGAGGTCCACCACGGCGGCGAGCTGCCGTCGTCGCGGATCCGAGGGGTGGTGAGAATGCGCGCCGGGGGACTCGCCCGCCGGCGGGTCCACCGTGTGATAGGCCACGACGAGCTGATCCCCCACAAACACCGGCGTGGCCATGGCGAAGGGGTCCTCGTCCTTCCCGGCGGGGAGCTGCACGCGGAAGCGGGCCCGGCCCGTCTCGGGGTCGAGCCCCGCGATGGTGCCACCGCTCTCCGCGGCCACGACTACCGCGGCGGGGCCCGTGCCGTGCAGCAGGGGCGAGGCCCAGAGGCAGCCGGGGAAGCGCTCCCCGGGCGCGGACGCGGTCGGAAAGAGGCGCCGCAGCCGGAGGGCGCCCGGGGGAAGCTCGAGCCGCTCGAACGGGCCTTTCGCGTGAAATATCCGGTTACTCGGCAGGCCGCCGCCGTCCTGGGCCCCGGCGTCAGCGTCCCCGCCGGACGGCTGCGAACAGCCCGCACCAGCCCAGGTTGCAATAGAGACCAACATCAGTACTATTTGTGTGGGCCGGATATAGACCATTTTTGGTACTGGACTTGACGGGTCCCATTTAGTAAAGAGCGCGGTCGTCGGAGCCTGGTGCGTTCGACGACGGCCGAGGACGCCCGGAGAGGATCCCACGGAGACGACCTCATGATGCGCATGACCAAGCAGGCCGACTACGGAATCGTCCTCATGACGCTCTTTGCGAAGGGGCTGCCCGAGGACCCCGTGCTCTCCGCGCGCGATTTGGCGCAGGAGGCCTCCCTGCCGCTGCCCACGGTCACGAAGATCCTGAAGGCCCTGGCCCGGGACGGGCTGCTCACCTCGCACCGCGGGGTGAACGGCGGCTATCGGCTGGCCCGGACGCCCGCGCAGGTGACCGTCGGACAGATCATCACCGCGCTCGAGGGGCCGATCGCCATCACGCAGTGCGCGGTGAACGCCACGGGCTGCGGACGCGAGCCCTTTTGCCCCACGCGCGGGAACTGGCGCCGCATCGACGAGGCCGTCCGGGACGCGCTCGATCACATCACTCTCGAGGAGATGGCCCATCCGCTCCCGCGCCGTGCCGAGCCCCACCGGGCCTCCGCGTCGCTCGCGGCCGGCCCGGCGAGCGCGCGAGGAGAGGAAGCCCTATGAGTTCCGATAGCACCCTCATTCAAGACCTGGCGCAGCAGCGATACAAGTACGGATTCGTCACGGACATCGACGCGGATGCCGTTCCGCCCGGCCTCTCCGAGGAGATCATCCGTGTCATCTCGGCCAAGAAGGACGAACCCGAGTTCATGCTCGAGTGGCGCCTCAAGGCCTACCGCTACTGGCTCACCCTGCGCGACGGCCCGCCGAAGTGGGCCAACGTGCACTACCCGCCGATCGATTTCCAGGCCATCGTCTACTACTCGGCGCCGAAGGCCCAGGCCACCAAGGGGAGCCTCGACGAGGTGGACCCGAAGCTCCTCGCCACCTACGATAAGCTCGGCATCCCGCTCCACGAGCAGAAGATCCTGGCCGGCGTGGCGGTGGACGCGGTCTTCGACAGCGTCTCGGTGGCCACCACCTTCAAGGGGAAGCTGGCCGAGCTCGGCATCGTCTTCTGCTCCTTCTCCGAGGCGGTGCGCGAGCACCCGGAGCTGGTGCAGCGGTACCTCGGCAGCGTGGTCCCGCACACCGACAACTTCTACGCCGCGCTCAACTCGGCGGTCTTCACCGACGGCTCCTTCGTCTACGTGCCCAAAGGGGTGCGGTGCCCGATGGAGCTCTCCACCTACTTCCGCATCAACGCCGCGAAGACCGGACAGTTCGAACGCACGCTGATCGTCGCCGACGAGGGGGCGAGCGTGAGCTACCTCGAGGGGTGCACGGCCCCGATGCGCGACGAGAACCAGCTCCACGCGGCGGTGGTGGAGCTCGTGGCGCTCGACCACGCCACGATCAAGTACTCCACCGTGCAGAACTGGTACCCGGGCGACGAGGAGGGGCGCGGAGGCATCTACAACTTCGTCACCAAGCGCGGGGCGTGCCGCGGCGAGCGGTCCAAGATCTCCTGGACCCAGGTGGAGACCGGGTCGGCCATCACCTGGAAGTACCCGAGCGTGATCCTCCAGGGGGACCACTCCGTCGGCGAGTTCTACTCGGTGGCTCTGACGAACCACCTGCAGCAGGCCGACACGGGCACCAAGATGATCCACCTCGGCAAGCACACCCGCAGCACCATCGTCTCGAAGGGGATCTCCGCCGGGCGAGGGCAGCAGAGCTATCGCGGCCTGGTGCGGATCAACAAGGGCGCCGTGGGCGCGCACAACTACTCGCAGTGCGACTCGCTCCTCCTCGGGGACAAGTGCGGCGCGCACACCTTCCCCTATCTCGAGGTGAAGAACCCGACGGCCAAGGTGGAGCACGAGGCCACGACCTCGCGCATCGGGGAGGACCAGCTCTTCTACCTCGGGCAGCGCGGGATCTCGAAGGAGGACGCGGTCTCGATGATCGTGAACGGGTTCTGCAAGGAAGTGTTCCGCGAGCTGCCGATGGAGTTCGCGGTGGAAGCTCAGAGACTCCTCGGGGTGAGCCTCGAAGGGAGCGTCGGCTAGCGCCGGCACGACGGAGACAGAAGATGCTCGAGATTCGCAATCTGCAGGCCAGCGTCGAGGGGAAGCCGATCCTCAAGGGGATCGACCTGACCGTCCGTCCGGGCGAGGTCCACGCCATCATGGGGCCGAACGGCTCGGGGAAGAGCACGCTCGCGCAGGTGCTCGCGGGGCGGGACACCTTCCAGGTCACCGGCGGCAGCGTGAGTTACCTCGGCCAGGACCTGCTCGCCATGCCCGTCGAGGAGCGCGCGCGTGCCGGCATCTTCCTCGCCTTCCAGTACCCCGTGGAGCTGCCGGGGGTGGGCAACTCCTACTTCCTCAAGACGGCGCTCAACGCCGTGCGCAAGCACCGCGGCCTCCCGGAGCTCGACGCGATGGACTTCCTCGCGCTGGTCCGCGAGCGCATGAAGCTGGTGGAGCTCGACGACGCACTGCTCAAGCGCGCGGTAAACGAGGGGTTCTCCGGCGGGGAAAAGAAGCGCAACGAGATCTTCCAGATGGCCGTTCTAGAGCCAGCGCTCGCAATCCTCGACGAAACCGACTCGGGCCTCGACATCGACGCGCTGCAGGTCGTGGCGCGCGGCGTGAACGCGCTGCGCAGCCCCGAGCGGGCCATGCTGGTGATCACGCACTACCAGCGGCTGCTCGACTACATCGTGCCGGACGTGGTGCACGTGCTCGCCGGCGGACGCATCGTGCGCACGGGGGGCAAGGAGCTCGCGCTCGAGCTGGAGGCCCGCGGCTACGGCTGGGTCGAGAAGGCTGCAGAGGCGTAGGCGGCAGAGATGGAAGCCAGAGCGTACGTCGAGCAGGCCTTCGGTGAGCTGAAGCGGAGCGTGGCCGGGGTCGAGCCCCCCTGGGTGGGAGAGCAGCGCGAACGGGCCATGGCGCGCTTCGGCGAGCTGGGCTTTCCCACCGTCAAGGACGAAGAGTGGAAGTACACGAGCGTCGCGCCGATCACCCGGCACAGGTACGTCGCGCGGGACGAGCAGGCGGCCTCCGCGGTGACGGCCGAGCAGCTCGCGCCGTGGGTGCTGCCGGCCTGCCCGGTGCTCGTGCTCGTCGGGGGTGTGCCGGCCTGGTCGCTCTCGCGCCTCTCGGACCTCCCCGCGGGGGTCGAGGTGCGGAGCCTGGGGCAGGCCCTCCTGGGCAAAGAACCCCACCCCACGACGGAGGAGCTCGGACGGCACGCCAGCTTCGCGCAGCAGGCCTTCGTGGCGCTGAACACGGCGCTGATGCAGGACGGCGCGCTGGTGTACGTGGCTCCGGGAGTCGTTCTAGAACGGCCCATCCAAATCCTTCACGTGGCCACGGGGGAGGCTGCCCCGACCGCCTCGCACCCGCGGCAGCTCGTGGTCGTGGAGCGCGGCGCCCAGGTGAAGCTCGTGGAGAGCTACCTCTCTTTCGGGGCGGCGCCGAGCTGGACCAACGTCGTCTCCGAGGTAGTGGTGCGCGAGGGGGCCTCGGTCGAGCATCACAAGGTCCTCTGCGAGGGAGCTACGGCCCTGCACGTCGCCACGCTGCAGGTGAGTCTGGCCCGGGCGGCACGCTTTGTCTCGCACAGCTTCTCCTTCGGGGGCGGACTCGTGCGGAACGACCTCCAGGTGCGGCTCGACGGGGCGGGGGCGGAGTGCAGCCTGAACGGGCTCTACCTGGCGGGGGGCGAGCAGCACGTGGACAACCACACGCGCATCGACCACGGCCAGCCGTCGTGTACGAGTCACGAGCTCTACAAGGGGATCCTCGGCGGAGGGGCGAAGGGGGTCTTCAACGGCAAGATCTACGTCTGGCCCGGAGCGCAGAAGACCGACGCCAAGCAGCGCAACATGAACCTGCTGCTCTCGGAGGAGGCCCAGATCTACACCAAGCCGCAGCTGGAGATCTTCGCGGACGACGTGCGCTGCACGCACGGAGCCACCGTCGGACATCTGGATGAGGAGCAGCTCTTTTATCTGCGCGCGCGCGCGGTGGGCGAGGCCGAGGCGCGACGCATGCTGGTCGCGGCCTTCGCGCAGGAGCTGGTCGACGCCGTGCGCCTGCCGGCCCTGCGGAGCCAGCTCGAGGGCTGTCTGCACGCCGGCCTGCTGGAGAGCTGAGGTAGTGATGGCCACCCCCTGGACCCCGCATCTCTCCCCCGACTGCGACGAGTGCGAGCGCCGGCCGAGCGTCCCGGGCGAGCCCTGCCCGCCGCACGCGCCCCACGAGCTGGTGCGGCCGCTATCGGCCGGAGAGGTCGAGCTGCTGCGAGGCGACTTCCCGGCGCTGCACCAGGAGGTTCACGGTCGACCGCTGGTCTATCTGGACAGCGCGGCCTCGGCGCAGACGCCGCAGGCGGTGATCGACGCGATGGTGCGCGTCTACGCGCGCGACTACTCGAACGTGCATCGGGGGGTGCACGCGCTGAGCGAGCGCGCCACGGCGGCCTTCGAGGCGGCCCGGGCGAAGGTGCAGCGCTTCCTCGGGGCGCGGTACGCGCGGGAGATCGTGTTTACGCGCGGGGCGACGGAGGCGATCAACCTCGTGGCCTCGAGCTACGGCCGGCAGCACCTGCGCCCCGGTGACGAGGTGGTGATCTCCGAGATGGAGCACCACTCGAACATCGTGCCGTGGCAGATGGCGTGCGAGGCGCACGGGGCGGTCCTCAAGGTCTGTCCCTTCGACGACGCGGGGGAGCTCCGCTTCGACGAGCTCGAGCGGCTCGTCGGACCGCGTACGAAGGTCCTTTCGCTCGTGCACGTCTCGAACGCCCTCGGCACGGTGAACCCCGTGCGGCGCGCCGTCGAGCTGGCGCACGCGGTGGGGGCGGTGGTGCTGCTCGACGGAGCGCAGGCGGCCCCGCACCTCGAGGTGGACGTGCAGGCGCTCGGCTGCGACTTCTACGCCGTCTCGGGGCACAAGCTCTTCGGGCCGACCGGGGTGGGGGTGCTCTACGGGCGGGCCGAGCTCCTCGAGGCCATGCCCCCGTACCAGGGGGGCGGAGACATGATCAAATCGGTGACCTTCGCCAAGACGACCTACGCCGACCTGCCGGCCAAGTTCGAGGCGGGGACGCCGCACATCGCCGGCGTGATCGGCCTCGGCGCGGCGGTGGACTACCTGGAGCGCGTGGGGGTGGAACGGGCGGCGGCCTACGAGCACGAGCTGCTCGGCTACGCGGAGGCGGCGCTGGGCGAGGTGCCGGGTCTCCGCTTCATCGGCCGCGCGCGCGAGAAGGCGGGGGTCGTCTCCTTCGCGCTCGAGGGGATACACCCGCACGACATCGGGACCATCCTGGACCGCGAAGGGGTGGCGATCAGGACCGGCCACCACTGCGCGCAGCCGGTGATGCAGCACTACGGCGTGCCCGCCACGGCGCGGGCCTCGCTGGCCTTCTACAACACGCGGGGGGAGATCGACGCGCTCGTGCGAGCGCTCCACAAGGTACGGGAGGTGTTCGCGTGAGCTCCGACCTGAGGGACCTCTACCAGGAGATGATTCTCGACCACAACAAGCGGCCGAGGAACTACCGCGCGCTCGAGTGCGCCACCTGCCACGCCGACGGCTACAACCCCCTGTGCGGCGATCAGGTCACGATCTATCTCGACCTCGAAGGCGGCGTGGTGAAGGACATCGGGTTCGTGGGGTCGGGCTGCGCCATCTCGAAGGCCTCGGCGTCGATGATGACCGAGAGTCTGAAGGGCAAGACGCTGGCCGAGGTGGAGGACCTCTTCGAACGCTTCCACCAGCTCGTGACCGGCGAGCCGTGCAAGAGCTGCGAGCGCGCCGAGGCGCAGCCCCACGTGGACCTGGGCAAGCTGGAGGCGTTCAGCGGCGTGAGCGAGTACCCGGCGCGGGTCAAGTGCGCGACCCTGCCGTGGCACACCCTCCAGGCGGCGCTGCGCCACGAGGGCGCGCCCGTGACCACCGAGTGACGCGCGAGGAGATGGCCGTGGAGATAGGACCCACCAGCAAAGAGGGGATCCGGGCGCAGGTCGTCGAGGTGCTCAAGGCCTGCTTCGACCCCGAGATCCCGGTGAACATCTACGACCTGGGGCTGATCTACGAGGTGGCCGTCGAGGAGGCGGGCAAGGTGCGGGTCGTCATGACGCTCACCTCGCCGGCCTGCCCGGTGGCGGGGAGCCTGCCGGGCGAGGTGGAGGAGCGGGTGAAGGGGATCGCGGGCGTCGCGACGGTGGTGGTGGACGTGGTCTGGGACCCGCCCTGGTCGCCGGACCTGATGACCGAGGCCGCCAAGCTCGAGCTGAACATGCTGTAGACGCGGTCGCCCTGGCCGCGATCCTTCCCGTCAGGGCTCAGGGGACCAGCAGGTCCATGGCTGTCGCGAAGACCCCTCCCGCCGCGTTGGCGTCCAGAAACCACCGATAGCCGTCGCTCGTCGGATCGAGCTGGTTGAAGCTCGCGAGCCGCGCGGGCGGGGCCTTGACCCACTCGCTCGGCAGGTCGCGG
Organism: Deltaproteobacteria bacterium; assembly: GCA_020848905.1. Taxonomy (NCBI): domain Bacteria; kingdom Pseudomonadati; phylum Myxococcota; class Myxococcia; species Deltaproteobacteria bacterium. The sequence goes on along the minus strand of JADLHG010000074.1, from coordinate 40,771 downwards.
TAGAAGAGGCTGCGCTTGGAGAACAGGTCCTGCAGGGCGAGCGCCGGTGGCGCCTTGAGCGCCTCCGCGTAGGCCAGGACGAGGGGGTTGTTGCAGAAGGAGTTGGTCGCGCCGCTCCAGTCGGCAGGGGCGTTCACGAAGTGGAAGGTGTTCGGGTCGACGAAGGTCGCGAGCTTCTGATAGAGGGGCGCGACGTTGTGGCTGAGCTCGGCCGGGATGGTGGCTCTGCCGGCGGCGCGGAAGGTGAAATAGGGCTTGGCCAGAAGGTGGATGGTCGACGCGGCGTAGATCGGGCTCGTCTTGTTGTGGTTCTCGAGGAGGAAGGTGTCGTAGACGGTCTGGGTCTTCAGGCCGCAGTACGCGGCGTCGGTGCTGCGGGTGATGCTGTGATAGGCGAAGCAGCGCAGCTTGGCCTCGAGCGCGGCCGCGTTCGGGACGCCCGGGAAATAGACCAGCACTGCGGCCAGGAAGTCGGCGTGCCAGGCGTTCTCCTCGGCCTTGGAGTCGCCGACGTGGCCGGATTCGGGAAGTCGCGCCAGGTAGAGCTGCGCGTTGTCGAACATGAGCTGCTGGACCTTGGCCCGCGTCGCCGCGTCGAGCTCCGCCCAGAGGAGGTGCGCCGCGCGCGCAACCGACGAGAGGGCCACGCCGCGCGCCCAGTCGTTGATCTTGCCCCACTGCCCGTGCGCGAGTCCGTCGAGAAAGAGCTGCTTGCCGCGGGCCCGGGCCGTCGCGTCCGAGGCCCGCTGACCGTAGATGGCGAAGGCGCCGGCGGTGTCGAAGAGCGAGCGCAGGTCGTTGCTGTGGAGCGCCGTGCCGAGGGTCGGATAGAGCGGGCTGAAGTCGGTCTTGCCGTAGGTGTCGTAGAAGGCGCCGAGCTCGCTGCAGAGGCGCGCGGGCCAGGGGCGTCGGTCGATCGGGTGGACCGCGAGCTGGTCGTAGATCGCCTGGCCCGTGAGGTTCCAGGTGGCCACGAAGGAGACCTTGCTCGCCGAGGTGAGGCTCGGGTTGACCTCGCGAAAGAGGACGTTGTCCACCTTCCCGTAGCTCCCCTGGCCGGTGACGATGAGCTCGAAGAGGTGCCACCCGGCCGAGCGCGGGACCTTCGTGTCCTTGGTTCCGGCGAAGGTGTTGAAACGGATCGCGTAGCTCGACGGATAGAGCGACGTCACCACCCCGAGGCCCAGCCCCCCCGTGCCGGCTGCGTTCGACACCTCGATCATCGACCCGAGCGTGGGGTCCATATCGTCGTAGAAGTAGACCCGGACGAGGAGGTCGGTGCTGCCGGGGAGGCTGCGCGAGATCATCACGTGCTGGGCGTTCGAGCCGTCCCCGAAGACGAGCGCGAGGCACCGATTGCTCCGGTAGCCGCAGCCGGCGCGGAGGACGGGTTCGTTGACCGGAGGCGCGTGCGGGGCCACCGTCCAGGCGGCGAGCGTGCCCTCGAAGTCCTCGGAGAGGAGCGGCGCGGGGGGCGTGGAGCAGGGAGAGGTGGGGCGCGGGCCGTCGGGGGGAAGCCTGCCGTCGAACGCGAGCCGATGATCGGTCGTACCGTCGCGCAGCGGTGCAGCGCCGTCGGATGCACCGTCCGGGCGGCCCGCGTCGTGAAGGGCGTCGATCGCGCCGCCGTCGCTCGGCGCCGGGACGGAGCTCGTGCACCCCTGCGCCACGAGGGAGCAGAGCGCGAGGAGGAGAACGCGCGGCGGCAGGGAACGCATCGAGGATCATTGTAGCGCGACCCGAGAACCGGGCGGCGCGCGATGAGGCTGGTGCTCCAGGCCCGCCAGGCGCGGGGACGTTGTGGTAGCGTTCGGCCCATGAAAGGCACGGCGCGCGTGATGATGGTGGCGTTCTGGCTCGGGGCGTGCGGCTGCGGCGCGCGGACCGGGCTCGTGGCGTTCGACGGCGGGAGGGACGCCGCGCCGCGAGAGTCGGGGGCAGCGGTGGACGCCGAGGCGCGGGCCGACGCGCGGGGGGACGCGGCCTCGCCGGACAGTGGCTCCGCGGTGCTCCCTGGCTTCCCCGCGTCGGTGGCGCGAGCCTGTGCGCTCGCCGTGAGCTGCTCTCCGAACTCCGTGACCTGGATGCCGCGCACCCCCTCGGCCTGCGTGGCGGCGTTCGCTCGTCGGAACTGGTACGCCTCGGGGCTGCGCTCGGACGCCGATCCGCTGCTGGCCGATCGCCTCCTCTCGTGCGCGGCGCGGGCCACGGACTGCAAGGCCCTGAGCGCCTGCTTTGGAGGTACCCTGTTCGCGCTCTCGCGAATCGTCGAGGGCGGGGCGTGCAAGGGATCGTCGGTCGTGACGAGCGCTGGCTCGCTCGACTGCGCCAGCTTCGGAAGCGACTGCGTGCCGCTCGCGACGGGGATGCAGCGGGCAGCCTGCGCGAAGACGTCGTGCGAGGCGATGCTCTTCACCCAGTGCAGGGGGAGCCAGGGGATGCACTGCAGCGCCGGAGCGGCGTTCGACTTCGACTGCGCCCCGAGCGGGCTCGCCTGCGTGAGCACTCCTTCGGCGCAGCTCTGCCGCGGGACCGGCGCGGCGTGCAGCGAGACGGAGCGGCCTCGGTGCACCGGGGGCCTGGCGGAGTATTGCGTGGGGGGCAGGCTGGCCACAGTCGACTGCGGGCAGAACCTCCTGGCGGGCGCGTGTGATCCGACGGCGCTCGGGACCCTGCCCTGTCGCGCGACGGGCAACGCGTGCAACGCCTCGTTCGCGGGGGAGTGTGCGAAGGATGGCCTGGTGGTCTGCGTGGACGGCCGCAAGCATACCGTGGACTGCCGCACGGCCGGTTTCGAGACCTGCCTCGGGCCAGGTCCCGGCGGGACGCCGGCCCGCTGCGGGCACTACCTTTGACGCGCCCGGGCGCGAGGCCCCTTCGGCCCTGAGCGGTCGCCGGCGACGGAGTGGCGCCGGTGGCCAGGTGCCCGTTGCGCGAGGTCGCGGGACCTCGGCCCGCCGCCGCCTGCGGGGCCACGTCGAAAAGGCCAGCGGCTGAGCCAGCCTCATGGAGAGTGGGCGGGGCGCCGGCCCGAAGCGCGGGGGCCGGTCCCGGGCGGCACGCCGCGTGCACAGGGGCGGCAGCCGGAGAGTCCAGCATGGATGTCACGGACACGCCCCGGGTCGCAGACCGGCGCGCGGTCGGGGTGCGCGCGGCGGAAGGGCCGCCTCGGTCCCCGGCCGTTCGCCTGCTGCGCGACCGGTCGCACGAGGTCGACCCGCAGAACGTCTACATGGGGCGGTCGGCTCTCGATGCGCGCGGGCCCGCCGCCCGCCAGCCCTGGTTCGAGTGGTGGTACTACAAGGCCGTCGTGCCGGCCACGGGCGAGGCGATCTTCGCCGCCTACGGCGTGGTGAATCCCACCGACGTCGCCGGGCGGAGCGGGGCGAGCCAGGCCTTCCTGATCTTCGGGGCTCCGCGCCGCAAGCTCCTCCTCGTGGAGCGCCTCCCCGTGCGGAGCTTCGAGGCCTCGTCGAGCTCGACCTACGTGCGCGTCGGCCGGAGCCACGCCACGGCCTGCCGCGCGGTCGGCGAGGTGGCGGGGCAGGGCCATCGCGCGCGCTGGGACCTCGGCTTCGCCACGCGCTGGCGCTTTCCCGCCACGGGCTGGGTGTCGTGGTTTCCCGCGGCGTCGAACATCCACTGGCACCCGGCGCAGGCCGACGCGCGGGTGAGCGGCGTGGTGGAGCTCGACGGCGAGCGGCTCGAGCTCGTCGGCGCCCCGGGCTACCAGGACCACAACTGGGGCAGCTCCTTTCCCCGCTACTGGCTCTGGATCGCCTGCAACACCTTCGCCGACGCGCCGGAGACGGCGCTGGTCGTGGGCGGCGGTCTTCCGCGCGCCATGCGCCGCGTCGAGGTGGGAAGCGTGGTCTGCGTGGGCCTGCGCCACGAGGGACGCGTGCACGCCTTTCGCAGCACTGACCTGCACGGGACGCGCGTCGAGCCGCTTCCGGGGGGCTGGCGCGTGGAAGCGAGCGACGGTCGCCGCCGGATCACCGTCGAGGCGCGCGCGCCGCTCGAGGCGTTTCTGCCCATCGAGCTCGACACCCCGGACGGGGGTCGCTTCGTGAACTACGAGACGCTCGCCGGAGACCTGCAGGTACGCCTCGAGGAGCGGAGCCGCGTGCTGCGCTGGCGCAAGGTGGTCGAGCTCAGCTCGCGGCAGGCCGGCCTCGAGATCGGCCTCGACGCCCGTCGCGCGCCGACCTCGCTCTGGCAACGCTGCCTCGGCCGGGAGCCCGCTCTCGCACCCGGCCGCGCGCTCGCGGTGGCGCCGTGACCCGACCCCTGCGCCTCCTGCTCGTGCGCCCCGCGGGACGCTTCGCGAGCCTGGTCTACCCGGACGGGCCCTGGGTCGGGGTTCCGCTCGGCCTCCTCTATCTCGCGGCGGCGGCGCGTCGGGCTGCGGGCGTGGAGGTCCAGATACTCGACGCGCTGGCCGAGCCCGACTACGCGGCCCTCCGGCGGGCGAAGGGCCCCGTGCGCTTCGGCCTGGATGCGGAGAGCGTCGCCGCGCGCGCGGCCGCCTTCGCCCCCGACGTGGTGGGCGTGGGGGTCGCCGCGGAGGTCTTCTTCGACGAGGCCGTGGAGGCGATTTCCGCGCTGCGCAGGGCCCTCCCCGGCGCGGTGGTGCTCGCCGGCGGGAGCGACGTCTCCATGCACGCCGAGCGCTACCTCGCCGCGGCGCCGGGACTCGACGCGGCGGTGGTCGGGGAAGGGGAGCGCGCTCTCGAGGCGGTGCTGGCCGCCGTCGGACGCGGAGACGCGTTCACCTCTGCCCCGGGCCTGGTCGTGCGCCGCCCCGACGGAGAGCTCGCGCGCAACGCCCCCGAGCTGGTACCTCGGCTCGACGACTACGTTCTCGACTGGGCCGACGTGGAGCTCGAGCGCTACTTCGAGCTCAAGCGGCGCGGCTTCCCCTCGCGCATCAGCGTCGAGTACCCGGGATCCGACCGCGCGATCTACCTCGCCACGAGCCGCGGCTGCCCCTACCCGTGCACCTTCTGCTCGGTCCCGGTCACCATGGGCAAGGCCTTCCGCGCCCACAGCCCCGAGTACGTGCTCGAGCAGCTCACCACTCTGTCGCGGCACCATGGAGTGCGCCACGTCCACCTCGAGGACGACAACCTGGCCCTCGATCGACCGCGCCTCCGCCGGTTGCTCGAAGAGCTCGTGGAGGCCGACCTGGGCCTCACCTGGGACACGCCGAACGGCGTGCGCGCGGATCGCTTCGACGCCGAGCTGGTGGACCTCTGCAGCCGCTCGGGGTGCGTCTACCTGATGTTCGGCGTGGAGTCCGGCTCGCAGACCGTGCTCGACACGATCGTGCGCAAGGAGCTGGACCTCGCGGACCTCGATCGGACGCTCACCGCCTGTTCCGCGGCGGGGATCGACCACAACGCCCTCTTCATCTTCGGGCTGCCCGGCGAGACCTGGGCCACGGTCCGGCAGACCTACCGCTTTGCCTTCGAGCGCTTCCGGCGCCACGGCACGGTGCCGTTCTTCTCGATCTTCAAGCCCTACGCGGGCACGCCGCTCCACGCGCAGAGCGAGCAGCAGGGCCTCCTCGTGGACACCGCCGCGCTCCACGCGGAGGGAAAGATCCCGCACCTGCTCCTCGCGCCGACCATGGCGGAGACCCCGGAGCTGCCGCTGCGCGAGCTGGCCCGCTTCTATCGGCGCTACATGCTGCGCTTCGTGGCCCACGTCTTCTGGAACGCCATGCGCGTGATGTGGCGCCATCCGCTGCTCATCCTGCTCCTGAACCTGCGCCTCTGGGGGCGGGTGCTGCGGGCCCCCTGGCGGCTGATGCCCACGCTGCGCTCCTTCTTCTGGGGCGTGCTTCTCTTCCCTCGCGCCCAGGTGCGTCTGCGCGCGCGGGGCCCCCGCCGGCTCGGTGCGTCTGCGCGCGCTAACGCCCTCGAGCGGCCAGGCCCTGGCCGCCCCGGTCACTGGCCATCGGACCACGCGCTTCCGATTTCGGGAGAGGGGGGATCCACCGCGGCGACGAACTTCACCCGTCATGCCGACTGATTAGCCGCCCAGCCGACCCGGCACCGCCGTTGCACAGGCGCGCCTCACTATCCACGTCGAGGCAGGACCCCCGGGAGGGCACGATGCGCCAAATCAGAAGGATGTGGCTGTTCCTCGCCGCCGCGAGCGCGACGGCGTGCGGTGGTGTGCAAGACGAGCAGGTCGGGGAGCTGACCCGCCGTCGGTCGGATGCCACGACCTACCCGTGCGTGATCACGGGCAGCGGCTGCACCTGCGCCGCGCCCACCTGGGACGCGAACCCGTACCGCACGCCCGGCACGACCTGCGCTCCGGGCGCGATCTGGTCGAGGATGTGCGACGGGAACTGCGTGGGGCAGACCATTCCGCCCGCGCCGCAGGGCACGCCGGTGGCCCCCTATCAGCCACCCGTCGCGACGAACGGGACGTGCGCCACGGATGTCTACGGGCGCATGATCCACACCTGCCGCGATTCCAACTACTGCTACGAAGGCGAGTGCTGCGGGTCGACGAACCCCAACACCTGCTTCTGCGTGCCGAGCCAGAGCTACATCTCGCCGGGCGGGGGGCGCTGCGGCGTGGGCGGGGTCACCACGAACCCCACCACGAGCTCGAGCTGCACGGCGCGGCTCGGGACGGTCGGGTCCTGCTCGGGCAGCTACCTGGCCGGTGCGACCTACTGCACGAACGGCGCGAACCAGTGGGTCTACTGCTGTCCAGGGGGGCAGTGGATCACGAATACGAGCTGCTCCGGGGCCTCCGGCAACAGCGGCGGCGTCCCGACTCCGGGTGCGGGCACCTACGCCACCCAGTCCTGGGTCCAGTGGGTGGAGTGCCAGGGGACGAACTGCCCCGTCTACCGCTCGTACGACCTCTCCGCGCCCAACAACAACTTCTCGATGACGGTTCAGGAGCAGGCTAGCTGGGGCAAGCTCGTGCCGGCCTATGTGCGTAAACACCTGGGCGGCGGCGTATACCGCTATGCGGTGTCGTGGGCCAATCAGGGCCCGACGGGCAACGAGTTTCTCTTTCTCGATATCGGTCCCGGCAACAGCCAGTGGCAGTATCGGGCCGACGTATCGCGCTCGCAGATCCAGATCCCGAGCACCATCCCCAGCCAGGGGAAGCGGCATTGCCGCGTCCAGGGAGGCTGCCGCGTCACCTACACCAACGACCTGGCCGACACGACGCAACGTCTCGTGGACGCCAAGGTGGATTGCGGGAAGTGGGTGAGCCTGCTCTATCAGGACTCGCAGGTGCAGCGCTACGTGGTGTCGCAGCCGCAGGACATCAAGGAGCTGCAGGCGGCGGTGATGACCATTCCGATGAACAGCAGCGATTGGTCCGTCGAGCAGCCCACCGCCCAGCAGTGCGACCCGGTGGGCCAGACGCCCTACGGCAAGTGCGTCTACACGGGGGGGATCTGGACCAACTGCCCCTGTCAGCCGTCGCGCTGCCCCGCCGAGGACGCCGCGTACGAGCAGTGCCGCCAGGCGAATCTCCACGTGTGCGGGCAGGGCACGACCCAGGACAGCTACAACGGCCGCTGTGTGTGCTTTCAGCCCAAGCCCTACTGGAACGAGGCGACGGGCTGCGTCGCGGCGAATCAAGCGAGCTGCACCGCGCCGGCGGGCACGGGTACCGGCACGGGGACGGGTACCGGCACGGGCGGTGCGCCCGTTACCGGCAACAGCGACGAGCTGAACTGCGCCGCGCTCGGCGGGCAGTGCGTCCAGGCCGATTGGATCCTCGGCATCTGGCCCATCTGCCCGACGGGCAAGACGGGTGTCTCCTTCGGCGCGTGCAACGCGGTGGGCAACACGATCATGAAGTGCTGCAAGTAGGCAGCGACGACGACCGACCGGGGATCCTCTCCAGGAGGGCGACATGCGGCGTGGTTGGTGCATCTCGGGGGTGATGGCAATCGTGCTCGTACTGGCATCGGGGCGGGCGCAGGCCAGCAACCCGATCGAGAGCCTGGCCCAGTTCGTCTACACGGTCTTTCACCCCAGGGAATGGCCGCGGGCCGCGGACGAGGCGAAGTGGGACCTCGTCAGCACTCTTCACCGGTATCGCTACTATCCCGCTATTCGCCGGGCATCTAGGGCGCTAGAGGTGCGGATCGCAACGCTCGGCAAGTCTCGGGACGCGGGGGAACGCCGCCTCGCCGGGAGCCTCCGCGAGGCCCGCGCCTTGCTCATGCGGTCGGAGGAGAGCCCGGCGATGCAGCTGCCGCTGCCGCTGGTCCAGCGGACGCTCAAGCTGCTCTCGCAGGTCGGCCCGGGGGACGGGCTGCCCACCGTTGGCACCCACGAGCAGGTTTTCAATCGCCTCTCTTTCACGTCGACGGATCCGAAGGGCCGCACGACCGAGGTGTTCCTCTTGCGCGACATGATCGGGGGCCTGGACTTCGGGAAACAGATTGGTCGATTCGCGGAGCGAGCGGCGCAGGCGGGGAGCCCCTTCGACCTGATCCAGGAAGTGCATCATCGCGACCTGCAGGCCCCGCGGCTGACTCGGTATCAGTTTCGGATCGAGGAGCACGCGCCAGCGCGGCGCGGCGCGGTTCGCGAGGTCTGGATGAGCTTCGACGGCGTCATCAAGGGCCGTCGGTGAGCGCAGGGCGCGGCGCAGCCGACGTTCAGCAGCCGGAGGGCTTGCACTTCTCGCACTGCCCCTGGGGGGTGCAGCGCCGACCGGGCTGACAGGTCCCGCAGGAGGAGCCGCAGACCGGGTCGGGACCGCAGACGCGCGTGCCGCACGACGGCGCGCAGCAGCCGGTCCCCGCGCAGATCTGCCCCGCCGCGCAGCAGGCCGCCCCACAGCTCGCGTAGAGACAGCCGCATTGCCCGCTGCGGCACACGCTGTTCAGCAGGGCGCAGACCCCCTGCTGGCAGAGGCGGTTGCACCCGTCGGGAGCGCCGCAGGCCTTGTTCGTGCAGTCCGGTTTGCAGCACGCAGCCGGCTCGTCCACCTTGCCGTTGCAGTCGTTGTCGCGGCCGTCGCACGCCGTCTCGGTGACCTCGTAGCTCGCGCCCGCGGCCTGCGCCACGCTCCGGTAGTCGGCGTCGCTGCACGGAAGCCACCCTGCAGCTCCCCCGCACTTCTTCAGCGCCCCGGCGCAGACGCCGGCCACCTTCTCGCACGGGAGCGGGACGAGCTCTTCCGCCTCGTCCACCTTGCCGTCGCAGTCGTTGTCCTTGCCGTCGCAGGTCTCGGGGGCGGGGGCCACCTGCCAGGTGCACGGCCCGAACTGGCCGTTCTCGCAGCGACGCACCCCGTCCCGGCATTCTCCGACGGCGGTGCAGGGCTGGGTCTCGTCGCCCGAACAGGTGCAGGTGCCGGAAGCGCAGCTCGGCACGCAGGCCCCGTCGGTCTCGCGGCACTCCTCGCCCGTTCCGCACGAGGTCGACGGACCCCAATCCAGGCAGGGGTCGGAGTCGTGCTGCCCGCAGACGCGGAAGCCCCCGGCGGTGCAGCGGCGCGCTGCCGCCGTCGGACACTCGTCGGCGCAGGTCGCGACGCAGCTCCCGCTGCTGCAGTACGGCCGTTGCGACGGGCAGGCGTGAGGAGCGCTCCAGGCGGGACAGCCGTCGATGCCCTTCTGGCAGACGCGGGTGCGATCCCCGACGCACTCGGCGAGGCCGAGCGTGCAGGTGGTCGGGCACGCGGTCTTCTCGAGGCGCACCGTGGCCTCGAGCACCACGCCGAGTTTCGGGGTCTGCCGGGTGAGCCCTTGCGCCACTCCCTTGCCCGCGGCGAGGCCGGTCACGGTGAGAGTCGTCTCGCGCTCGGCCCAGCTCTCGGGCAGGAGCAGCACCACCTTGTAGCCGCTCGCGAGCGGCGTCGGGGGTTCCGGGGTGTGAGAGAGCTTCGGGCCTGGCTCCGCGCCGAGCGCGCTCCCTTCGACGAGGAGCTGATCGAGCTTCCAGCCGAGGTCGAACTCCACCGTGAGGCGCACGGCCGTCGGTACGACGTCCTGGCCGCACGCGGCGAGGAGGAGCGACGCGAACACGACACGCACGGCGGGCCGACGGCAGAGCACGGGCCTACCTCCGCCAGTCCAGCGTGGCATCGCCGGGGACGGTGGCGACGCGATCGCCGCTCGTTCCCGCGGCCGCCGCGGCGATGATGATCGTCAGCACGCCGGCTCCCACGCCCACCCAGAAGGGCCAGCGCTGGTAGAAGCGACGCGAGCGCGCAGGAGGCGGGGCGGGCGGCACGGCGAGAGGCACGGCCGCGACCGCCGGCTGGGACGTTGCGGCCACCGGCTGCGAGGCCGACGGGGCGCTGGCGGGGGACTCCTCCGCGCGCGCGACAGGGGAGACCGGCGCCGAGGTGGGCGTCGCCTTCTCGGGGGGAGCGTGCCCCGGATAGGGAGGCGCGTGCTCCACGTCGCACGGGCCGACGGCGAGAGCCTTGCATCGGGAGAGCGCGTCCTCGCGGCGCTTGCCCTTCGGATGCTCCTTCACGTAGCGCAGGTAGAGACCCCGGGCCTGCGGCGCGTCCTTCACGAGCCGCGCGCACTCGGCCATGTTGAAGAGGAACGCGGCGCGGTGGGAGAGGGCGTAGCCCTGCGCGAACTGCGCCTGCGCCTCGGCGTACCGCCCCGCCGCGAAGAGCCGCCGCCCCTCGCGCCAGTAGGTCTGGACCGCGCCGCTCTCCTCGGGAGCGTCGTTCTCGGCGCGGGCCTGGGCGCATCCCAGGGCGAGAGTCAGGGCCAGCGCCCCGGCGATCCAGCAGCGTGCGGGCATGCGCGCTCAGTCCTCGAAGGGGTCTTGCAGAACGGGTTCGGTGCCGGGGCTGGTCTTGCCGGAGCCGCCCGCCGGCCCCTTCGCGGGTCGCGTTCCGTCCTCGCCCACGAGCCGCGCCGTGAGTCGATGAGGCCCGTGGCCGCGGAGCGCGCGGCGCCACTCCTTGAACCCCGCCTTGCGTACACGCACGTCGCGCGGGGGACGCTTCGGGTCGAGCCGCACCTTCAGCGGCGTCAGCCCCATGTGCGCGCCGTCCACCCACACCTCGGCCTCGTCGGGCTCGCTACGCAGCGAGAAGAGAATGCCGTCCGAACGGGCGCCGCGAGCTGCCGGCCGCTCGGGCTTGCTGGCCTCCGCGACCACGGGCGCCGCAGTCTGGGGCGCGACCGGTGCGACGGCGGCCGGAGGGGGCTGCGGAGTGGGCGCAGGCCGTTCCTCGTCGCCGAAGAGCAGAAACGCCCCGAGCGTCCCGGCAGCGCCCAGCAGCGCGACGACGACGAAGGTCCGCCAGCTCGGCAGCGAGCGGGTGGTGGAGGAACGCAGGCTCCGGACGAGCTCCCGGTCCCGGTCTGCGTCGGATCCCGCGTCCTCGCTCGCGGCGCCGGCGCGCGTTGGTGCGGCGGCGCCGGCCATCCACGGGGCGGGAGCGGTGCGCATGGGAGCGGCACGCACCGGGGCGGACCCGGCCTCCACCGCTCGCGGGGCGGGCCCGGTTCCCACGCGGAGCCTGCGACTCTCCTCTCGGAGCGAACTCGGCACGGGTCCCGTCGGAGAGCGGCGCTCGCCGGGCCACGACGGCGTGCGCGCGAGCGAGTCGCCCTGCGGCCGAGGCAGCGACGCTCCCAGCTCCCGCAGGCTCTCCAGCACCTCGTTCATGCTCGAGGGCCGGTCCTCGAGGCGGTGCGACAGCATGCGGTCCACGAGCGCGACGATCCGCGCGTCCAGCACGTCGGCGTAGGCCGCGAGCGACGGCGGCTCGCCGGTCAGCTTGGCGTGGATGACCTCCTTCATGCTCGTCGAGTACGGGACGCGCCCGACGAGCAGTTCGTAGGTCACGAGCCCGAGGGCGTAGATGTCGGCTGCCGGCCCGACGTCGCCGTCGGGGACGAGCTGTTCGGGAGCCGCGTAGGCCGGTGTGCCCAGGCAGATGCCGGCGCGCGTGTTGAAGGCCGATTGCCCCTCGTCGTCCAGCAGCTTGGCGATGCCGAAGTCCAGCACCTTCACCCGGACGTCGTCCTCCTCGGCGCACAGGAAGACGTTGAAGGGCTTGAGGTCGCGGTGCACGACGCCCACCTGATGGGCCACGGCGAGGGCGCTCGCGATCTGCGCGACGAGCGGCAGGGCGTCCTCCCAGGGGAGCGGGCCCTCGCGCAGGAGCCACGAGCCCAGCGTCTCGCCTTCGAGCAGCTCCATCACGGCGTAGTCGCGGCCGTCGGGGAGCTTGCCGAAATCGAAGATCTTGACCACGTAGGGGCTCTGCATCCGGTTGACGGCCTGCGCCTCGACGGCGAAGCGCCGCACCACGTCGGGCGACTGGCACATGTGCCGGTGCAGGATCTTCACCGCCACCTTGGAGCCGATCACCGGATGCATCCCCAGCCAGACCGAGCCGATGGCCCCCGAGCCGAGGAGCCGGACGAGCCGGTAGCTACCCGCCATCGTACCGGCCAGCTCCTCGTCCTCGTCGTCGTCGGGGGAGGAGGCGGAGCCGGAGACCAGACGCTGCGCCACCTCGGCGAAGGAGGAGGGGCGCGTGCCGGGCTCCGGCGCGAGGCATTCGGCGATGAGCTGTGCGACCTCGGGGAGGTGCTGACCCACGGAGGTGTCGAGGAGCGAGGCCGCGTCACGGTCGGCGACGTTCTCGCCGGCGGGGGTGGACTCGTACGCGCCCGGCAGGTGCCCGGTCAGAAGCGCGTGCGCCACCACCCCGAAGGCGAAGGCGTCGACCCGCGGATCGGTCGCGCGGGTCTCTCGCCACTGCTCGGGAGCCAGGTACGGCGTGCGTCCGTCGACGGTGCGCTCGGCCTCGGTGAGCGGAGGAAACGGCCCGAGGTGCGAGAGGCCGAAGTCGAGCAGCTTCAGGCGCTCGGAGCCCTCGGGGGAGGCGCAAAGGAAGACCGAGTGCAACGTGACGGCCCCGTGCACCAGGCCCGCCGCGTGCGCCACCTGCAGGGCCTGGGCGAGCTGCCGCAGCAGGGGCAGGGCGCGCGACGACGGAAACGGGCCGTCCTCGAGGAGCGCCGTCGCGAGCGACCGGCCGGCGAGGTGCTCGAGCACGAGGAACACGCCGTGCTGCGCGTCGCGGCCGCAGTCCACCACCTCGGCGATGTGGGCGTGCCGGAGCGCGCCGGCCTCTCGGGCCTCGCGCAGGAAGTCGGCGACCTCGGGGGCGCTCCCCGCGAGCCCGTCGGGTACCAGGCGCGCCGTGACCGCGTGGCCGAGGAGCTGATGCCGCGCGGAAAAGAGCGTCCCAGCCGGACCGCGCGCCAGCTCCCGGTCGAGCAGGTAGCGTTGCCCCAGGAGGGGGCCCTCTGCTGCCACATCTGGACCGGCCATCACCGCATCCGGCTCTGCTGGGGGAGGGAGTAGCTCCATCGAGCCTGCCATGGGGCCCACACCTTTAGGCCATCGGCCGGCGACCTGCCGTGCCGTGGTCCGTACTACGCCGCCCGCTCGGGGAGGTGTTACCTCAGGCCGCTGCACCTGGCAAGGGTGCCCTGGGGGTTCGGGCCCCAGGGGATCGGCGGCGTGATTTGGGGGGCCAGAAGGGGATCACGTTCCGCGGGGCGCGCGGCACTGGGTTGGACCCACTGCGTGCAAAACAGCACGAATCTCCATGCCGTGGACTTCGACCTGCGCCTCAGTTACACTAATAGCCTGGAGATGCTGGAGTACACGAACCCCTACTCGACCCCTGTGCAGGTCCAGCTCGAGGTCGCCTATTCCGGGACCTGGCAGACCTGCAACGGCAGCCAAACAGAGTACGCGGGGCTTGCCTGGGTGAAGTACTCCGGCACCACCGTTGTCCCCTAAGCGGAGTGCGCCATGAGGTCGTCCATCACAGGTGCCCTGGGGGCCAGCGGCGCCGCCGGACTGACGGTCGTCACGCTGATCGGCGTAGCGTTGCTGGTCATCGGCTGCGCGACGAACGACCCATCCAAGATGGACGCTGCCGTGCCGCACCTCACCGACCAGCGCACCGATACGGCGCGCCCGTTCTCGCAGTGCCAGCTCGTCCCCGAGAAGGCCTGTTACGAGTGTGGGCCTTGCGACGGCGTGACGCGCGGCGCCCCGGGCGTAGGGTGCAAGGGACCGGGAGACTGCGTCCTCTTCTGTCAGGGGTGCGCGGGTGCGCCGTACCGATTCTGCGACGTCCTGGGCCAGCATCAAGCCGTCGGCCCGGAGTGCAAGGGCTACTCGCCGCCGCGAGGCTGGCTGGCCGGCTGCACGCGCCTGAACGACGCGTATCCTCCAGAACGCATCCGGGTCCCCTCGTACGGTTGCGCCTTCTGCGTGTCCACGGTCGCCGCTGCCGTCTGTGCGCGGGCGGAGACCGGAGAAGTGTACTGGTTCGTGAATAGCTGCTTGCCCGCCGGATATCTGCCGACGGACCACGCCGCGTGCATTGCGCCAGCGCGAGATCTCGGGGTCGACGGTGGTGCTCGCGACGCTGCGTGAATCGACGCTGTCGCTGGTGACGCAGGACCTGGCTAGACAATCCGCCGTTTCAGGGCTGTGACGGTTACGCGGCTTTCGGAAGGTTCGCCGCCCGCGCCGCCTTCGTCTTGCGCGCGGGCTTCGCCTGGGGCTTCGTCTCCTGCAGCGGCATGAGGAAGCCGCGCATCTCCTCGAGGAGGACGTTCCGTTCCTGGCGCAGCGCGGCCCCCACGCGATCCAGCCTCGGCGCGGCCTGCTTCGCCACCTTCTCCCAGCGCGCGCGTGCCGGGCCGAGAAGCTGCTTGTCCGCGCGCCAGCCGAGGGTCCCGACCTGCCGGTCGAAGCGGTCCTCGGGCATCGCCGCGAGCATGGCCCGCACGTAGCGGATGTCGAGGCTGTGGATGCGATTCACGAACGCGCGGGCCCGGGCGCGGGTCGCGCCGTCTCCGTGGTAGCGCGCCACTTGCAGGATCGGGTAGCGCACGTCCATCACCTCGCGGTACCAGGCGAGCGCGCGGCTGGCGACCTGTCCCATGCGGGGGTCGAGGTAGTCCGCCTCGTGGAAGGCTCCCTCGGGAGCGAGCTCGCGCAGGAGTCCCTGCTTCTCGACGAGCCGCAGGTACGGGGTGTCCACCTGCACGCGCATGGCGTTCAGCGCGCCGTTCACGAACTCGAGGATCGGCAGCCCCGGGTCGCGCCTGCTCTTGCCCCCGATGCGCAGCTCGAGGAAGGCCAGGTTCTCCAGCACCTCCTTGCGGGTCATGAGCGGGTCGAAGGGCAGAAACGCCACCTCGGGGGTCAGCCCGGCGCGTACCAGCACGTCGATGCCGCGCACGTTGATCTCCGCCTGCGTCATGCCGGCTGGCCGCAAGAGCGCCTTGCCGTAGCGCGTGAGCTGGCTGTCCGAGCCGCTCTCGGCCCCGACGAAGACGTCGCGGAGCCCGGCCAGGTGGAACATCTTCATGGTGCGAATGTTCCGCCGCGCCATCCCCGGAGCGCCGAGCCCGTCGAGGCGCATGTCCACGCCGAAGGTCGGGTTGTCCTGCTTGAGCAGCGTTCGCGCGAGCTGGCGCAGGTAGTTGGGCGTGCGCGTGCCGAGCTCGCTGTCCACGATGAGCACGTGCGCCACGCCGCGCGCCTTCATCAGGCGCAAGAGCTCCGCCGTGCGCGCGATGGGGAAGTGCCGCCAGTCGGCCTTGCGCGTGGCCCCCTGCGCCGTCTGCACCTTGTCGAACTGCGGGATGCAGCAGTAGGTGCAGTTGCCGGGGCAGCCGCGCGAGGTCTCGATGGCGATGTTGGCCCCCTTCCGGATGGCGAGGTCCAGCATGTCGAGCGCGGGGAGCCAGGTCTGGCGCTCGAGGGCGAGCACCTTGCGCTCGGTGTAGCGGAGCTCGCCGCCGTCGCGGTAGGCCAGATTCGGGATGCCCGACAGGTCGGTCTGGCCGCCCTTCACCGCCCGGTAGAGCGCGTTCATCGTCAGCTCGCCCTCGCCGAGCGCGAAGAGCACGTCGGGGTGCTTCGCCGAGAGCGTGGTGTGGGCGAACGTGCCGGTCACGTTGCCGACCACGATCACCGAGCGGCGGGCCCAGCTCTCCTGCTTGAGCGCGTCGAGCAGGGCGAGGAGGTTCTCGGTCGAGCGGAGCTTGGCCGAGAGCGCGATCACGTGCGGCTTGGTCTTGCGTAGCTCGCGGAGCGTGTACGAGGCGCTGTGGGCCAGGGCCGGCGTGCGGGTGAGCGCGATGTCGGGTTCGATGAAGCGCACCGCGTCGGGCCTCGCGCGGAGCTCGGGGTTCTTGTGCCGCAGGTAGCCGCCGAGCTGGGCCAGGCTGAAGTTGAAGAAGGGGGTGTCGTAGTGGGGAGCCACGACCGTCACGAGCGCGGTCTGGGCCCCGCGGTGCTCGAGCTTCGCGCGCTCGCCGGCGCGGGCCAGCCGCTCGCCAGCCGTGAGCGGACCGAGCTCGCGCCCGGTGGGCCGCGCGCTCCAGGCGGGCCCGGTGGGTACGACCGCCCCGAGTACTCCGGCGAACAGAACCGCTATCGCGTGCGAGACTCGCGGCATGCACCACCAGGTCGCGTGACCTGGCTCGAGTCAATGCGACAGACGTGCCAGCCGGCGGACCACGGAACCCCTCGGAATGACGCGGGCGTCCCCCCGCGCGGGAGGCAGTCGCGCCCCCCTCGGGCCCCCACGCCTGGCTGGACTAGCCGGTGGGGCCCGCGGCCCCGTCCCCCGGCTACTGCTGGACGGTCATCGCGTCGAAGAAGCGCCGGCGCATGTCGAGGAGGAAGTCCTCGAGGGGCTTCGGGTGCTCGGGGTCCACGGGGAGCGGGCTCTCCTCCACCGACTCCTCCACCAGCGCGTGGAGCTTGGCGAGGCGCGTAATCCAGAGGCTGCACGGGTCGAGCACCGCGTTCTCGGAGTTCTTGTTGATGTGAATGAGCTCGTGCATGTTGCCGAAGCCGTAGAGCTGGCCGAGCTTCTGGAGCTCGTAGATCAGCTCTCCGCGGCGGAGCAGGTGCACGCCGGTGAGGCCCGTTCGATACGCCGAGAGCACGTGCGCGACGCTGCGCGGCTCCTGCGATTCGTATTCGCGCTGCACCCCGCGCGAGAACGAGCGGTAGTAGCTGTGAAAGCGCCGGCAGATCACCCCGCGGCTGACCTTCTGGACCTGCTCCAGGTCGTGGCTGTCCACGAGCTGCCGCGGCGCGAGGATTCGCTCGAGGATCGATCCGTCGCCGCGCAGGAGCTGCGTCAGCGCCGGGCCGAGCTCTTGAGAGGAGTAGTCGATGCGATAGCCCTCGAACTCTCCGACCCAGTTGTAGGCCTTCGGGGCCTGCGCCAGCCCGACCAGGTTCTCGGTGGGCTCGATGTGGATCCCCTTCAGCTCGAGGATGCTGGTCCGGTTCGCGAAGCCCCCCGCGTGGGCCCCGGAGACGGCGACGAGCAGGATCTTGCAGCGCATCTGCCGCCGCAGGAAGCGGGTCAGCACGTCGTTCGGGATGAGGTCCGGAGCTCCAGTCTTGCCGACGGTCATGTTCCCCCTATTGTAGACTGCCGGAGCGCGGAAGTGTACCAGGGGTCGAGTCGCCCGCGAGAGGCGACGTGAGACGAGGGAGCGTGATGCGGACCGTCAGATCGTATGCCCTGATTTGCGTCGGCCTGGGCCTCGGACTCGGGGCCTGGGCGAGCTGCGATGGCCAGAGCGCCGGCCCCCCGGCCCTGGCCTTCCCGGCGGGCTTCCACTTCGGCGCGGCCACGGCGGCGCATCAGCTCGAAGGGGACAACGCGAACAACAACTGGCACCAGTTCGAGACCCTGCCGGGCTTCGCCGGGAAGACCCGCGAACCGTCGGGCAAGGCGGTCGATGGATATCGACAGTTCGACGGCGATGCCGCTCTCGTGCAGGAGCTCGGGCTCAGCCACTACCGTTTCAGCATCGAATGGAGCCGGGTCGAACCGAAGCGCGGGGTCTTCAGCGAGGAGGCGCTCGCGCACTACGACGCGGTCCTCGACTCCCTCAAGCGGCGCGGCATCCGCCCGACGGTGACGCTGCACCACTTCACCGATCCGGTGTGGGTCTTCGACCTGCGCGAGCTCGAGGGCTGCATGTCGGCGACCCCGCCTATCCGCGACGAGAACCTGTGCGGCTGGACGAACCCGACGGTGGTGGAGGAGTGGCTGAAGTTCGTCGAGAAGGTGGTGGCGCGCTACGGCGACCGCGTGGACACGTGGGTCACCTTCAACGAGCCCATGGCCTTCATCCCGCTGGGCTACCTCTACGGAGCCTTTCCCCCAGGTCTCGCGGGGCAATCCGTGCCGGAGGTCGTCGTGCCGCTGATCCGGAACGTCGTCGAGGCCCACGCGCGGGCCTACGACCTCATCAAGCGGCTGGATCAGAAGGACGCCGACGGGGACGGCACGTCGTCGTTCGTGGGGCTCGCGCAGTCGGTGAGCTGGTGGGTCCCGGCCGACGCGAAGAACGCCGAGCACCGAGCGGCTGCCGAGCAGGGCGAGTACTTCTCGCAGCTCCTGATGGTGGACGCGCTGGCCAAGGGGGGGCTGGACACGAACCTGGACGGCACGCCCGACGAGGCGCACCCGAGCTGGAAGGGGAAGCAGGACTTCGTCGGGCTGCAGTACTACTACGTCTCGGCGACCACGAAGATGACGATCTTCCCCCCGCTGACGTACGCCCCGTGCAACGGGCTGATCGAGAGCGTGGTTCCCGGCGCGCTGAAGCTGATGAAGTGCCCCACGCCGGACCCGAACAAGCTCACGCTCATGGGTTACGAGCACGAGCCCCAGGGCCTGTATCAGGTGGGCAAGGCCTTCGCGAAGCGCTTCCCGGCTCTGCCGCTCGTGATCACCGAGAACGGCATCTCCACGCGCAGCGGCAAGCGGCGCGCCGAGAGCCTCGTGCGCCACCTCGAGCAGGCGCACCGGCTCGTCGCGGAAGGGGTCGATCTCCGCGGCTACTACCACTGGGCGCTGCTGGACAACTACGAGTGGACTCTTGCCTTCGAGCAGCCGTTCGGTCTCTATCGGGTGGACCGGACCTCGATGCGTCGCATCGCCACCGAGGGGGCGGATGCCTATCGCGCGGTGACGCTCGCCGGTGGCGTGGTGACCGAGGAGCTGCGTCGCCTCTACGGGGGCGAGGGCCCGCTCACGCCGGAACCGACGCGCTGACGGGGCCTGGCGCGGCGCGCTCTCACAGCCGCATGATGATCGGCAGGTAGAGCTTGTGCGGGAGGTTCGGCCCCGGCACGTCGAGAAAGATCGTGTCGTCGTCCGAGGCCACGGTCGAGGCCTGCTGCACCTCGACGGTCACGCGGTGGGTGGCGCGGAGGTTCGGCAGCCGCCAGGTGGAGCTGTTGGCGAAGGGAACCCACGCCGACCAGGCGCCGTCGTTGTTCCTGACGCGCATCTGGGTCCAGGTGCCGTAGACGTAGAGCGTGACGTTCGGGTCGGTGGTGCTCGCGGCTTCGCCATTGACCACCACGCGCGTGCTGGACGAACCCCCGGGCGTGCCGAAGTCCTGCGCCCAGTAGTTCCCTGCGGAGTACCCCACGCCGATCTCCCAGTAGTTCGCGTGCAGGATATTGCCGCGATGCCCGGCGCTGCCCATCCAGGCCGCGATCGCGTCGGCCGGAGTGGCCTGCCCGAGCGCGAGGTTCTCGCCCAGCCAGCCCCAGCTCGGGTAGAAGGAGGTCACGCGATCTCCGAAGCCGCAGACGCGGGTCAGCGCGCCGCCGATCCGATCGTAGGTGTCGTGGTTGAAGTAGACGTCCGCCGCCATGTCCGCCGTGTGATACCGCGCCGCCTCGTCGAGGCGCGCGTTGCGCGCGAGCGGAGGAAGGCCCTGCAGCGCCCGCTCCCGGTTCACGCGCTCGACGAGCTCCTGCTCGAAGGCCGGATGCGTGGAGGTGGGCGCGGTGCCGCCGCAGCCGACGGCCTGGGGTGCGAGTCCGGCGAGGGGCCGTTCGAGGACCGCCGCGGAGCCGATGGGGGGGCCATCGTCGTCGCGATCGGCGCGTCGTCCGCTCCAGCCCGAGGGGCGCGTGGCCGTCGGCCCCGGGTCGCAGGCGACGAGGAGGAGCGACAGGCCGAGGAGGCAAGTCGGGCGTGCGTGACGAGGACGTAGTGCCATGGGGGCGCTGCTCCGACGAGGTTTCGGCCGAACCGCTCGCCTCCGAGCAAGGCAGCGGGCGTGCCAGCCGCGCGAGGTTCCGGAGAGCCGCGGAAGCTGTCGCAGAGTGGGGGGCCGGCCCCGCGGCGAGGGAGACGGGGCCTCTTCGATATTCGCACCCTGCGGCGCGTCAGCGCGTCGAACGACTGCCGCCGACTGTGCGCGACGGAGCGGAAAGAGGCGCCCCGCGGCGCGGTGGGCTAGGATCAACGGATGACGCGCAGATCCTGGCGGGACGTGCCGGGGAGGCCGCACAAGAAGCCGCACGAGGTGCCGCCCGGTCGACGCTGGGGCTTCCGCCCGAGCGAACCGCGCTCCGGTCTGCCGCTCGTCCCGCTGGTGCGTCCGGGCGCGCCGGTGCTCACGCTGTTCCGCGCCATGCTGCTGCGCAAGTTCCGCCGCGTGGGACTGGGCTCCCACAGCGCGCTCCTCAGTACCGGGCGCATGCGCTACTACCGCGGCGGAAGCGGCCCGCCGCTGGTCTTCCTCCACGGCTTCGGCGGCAGCGCGCTCGAGACCTGGGAGAAGCAGGTCGGGGCGTTCGCGCCGCACTACTCGGTCGTGGCGCCGGACCTCTTCTGGTTCGGCGGCAGCGTGCCGCTCGATGGCCACCGGATGGATTCGGCCGCGGCGCACGCCGAGGCGGTGCTCGAGCTGCTCGACCGGCTGGGGCTTCGCCGCGTGCACCTCGTGGGAGTCTCGTTCGGCGGCTTCGTGGCGCTCGAGCTCGCGCTCCGGCAGCCGGAGCGACTGGAGAAGCTCGTGCTCGTCGGTCCCGCGGGGGTGGAGCCCACCGTCGAGGAGGCCGAGCGTGTGGCGGCGGCCTTCGGCTACCCCGAGGACATCGCCGAGGTGCTGGTGCCCCCGGACGTGGAGGGCCTCAAGCGGTTTCTGGACACGGTCTTCTACCGGCCGCGCTACATCCCGCGCTTCGTGCTGCGCGAGCTCCTGCATCAGGAGTTTCACCGCCACCGGGAGGCGAAGCAGCGCCTCTGCCGCGGCCTGCTCGACCAGCTTCGGCCCGTCGAGGAGCTGGCGGAGATCGCCGTGCGCACGCTGCTCGTCTGGGGACGGCACGACCCGCTCCTGCCGCCGAGCATCGGCGAGCGGCTCGCGCGCGGCCTGCCGAACGCCACGCTCGCGCTCCTCGAGCGGTCGGCGCACCCCCCGATGCTCGAGGAGCCGGCGCGCTTCAACGACGTGGTGCTGCGCTTCCTCGCGGAGAGCCCGGGGCGTGGACGCTGACGGGGCGCGTGCGGCTTCGGCCCCGAGGGAGCGTGGACCGTGGCGAGGGATCGCCCGGCGCATGGGACGGGCCCGTGCCGACGAGTGCTTCCAGCGCGACCCCGCGCTCGTCGCGCGGTGGGCGCCGCGCATCGGTCAGCTTTTGCGCTGGTTTTGTCCGGTGATCGAAGGAGAGGAGAACCTTCCTGCGCGCGGGCCTCTGCTGCTGGTCGGGAACCACTCCGGGGGGCTCTACACGCCGGACGCCTACGCGCTCGTGCACTGGTGGGTCACCCATCGCGGGCCCGAGGAGCCCCTCTATTTTCTCGGCCACGATCTGCTCTTCGTGATCCCCCGCTTCGGCGCGTTCGTACGGGGTGCGGGCGGTCTGCCGGCCAGCATGCGCAACGCGAGGCGCGCGCTGCGACGCGGTGCCTCGGTGCTCGTTTACCCCGGGGGCGACTGGGAGGCCTTCCGTCCCATCTGGGAGCGCGGTCGCGTGGACTTCGGCGGACGCACGGGCGTCGCGCGGCTCGCGCTCGAGCTCGGTGTGCCCGTGGTGCCGGTCGTCTGTCACGGCAGCCACGACACGACCTGCGTCCTTTCGCGCGGGGAAGGCCTCGCCGCACGGCTCTCGCTCGGGCGCGTGCGGAGCAAGGTCTTTCCGCTCGTGGCGGGCCTGCCGTGGGGCGTGGTGCCGGGCTTCATTCCCACCGTGCCCTTGCCCGCGCAGCTTCGGTTGCGCTTCTTGCCGCCGCTGCGCTGGGAAGCTTTCGAGGCGCGTGCGGCGCGCGACGAGGACACGGTGCGGCGCTGCTACGCGGAGCTCGTCGAGACGATGCAAGCGGCGCTCGACGAGCTCGTGCGGGCGCATCCGTGGCCGCTGCTCGACCGCTGGCGCGGGCTCGCGCGCTCACGGAAGATAGCGGCCACCGCGGCTGCCACCTAGCCCTCCGCCGGGCGCCACGCGACCGGAAATCGCTGCGATATCGAACGGCCGTCCGGGCACAGGGCTTGCTATGGAGCCTCGCTGCAGGCGGCGGAGGCGGCAATCATGCGCCACCGGCGCCGGCTGGACCCTTACATCGAGGCCGACCATGCGCGCATCGAGATCGATCCTTCGCCTCCTCGTGCCGGGGCTCGCTCTGGTACTGACTGCCGGACTGCCGCTCCACCCCGCCCGGGCCAAGGGCGGTCAGCCCCCCGCGCCGACGGACGTAGAGGCGGTCTTCGCCCCGCTCAGTCCGGAGCGGGAGCGCCAGCTTGCAGCCCAGATTGCCGAGGCGGGCTGGAAGGGCGTCACGCCCGCGCAGGTCGGTCGCGTCGCCGGGTGGGAGGCCTTCAAGAAGAGCCCGTTGAGCGCGCAGGAGCAGGCGCTGCTCGAGCACTTCGGTCCGCAGATGGCGCAGGTGGACAAGACCAACGCGCGTCTCTCCGTCTGGCACAAGATCTCCCAGGTGGCCGCGGGCCTGGGCCTCGCGGCGGGCGGTGGCGCTGTCCTGACCTCCATGTTCGGGGTGCAGCTCCCGGTGCCCCACGTGCTCGTCGCGATCGGTGGGCTCGCCACCTACGCCGTGGGGCACGTCGCGGCCTACGTGCTGCACATGAAGCAAATGCGGAATGTGACGCAATTCCCTGTTTTGGCGACAAAGCCGGAATTGGTACAGCGCTTCGGCCTGAAGAGCCCGCTGAACGGGATCCACGCGGTGCACAACTGGGTCGAGGCCCGACGCTGGAAGATCTACGACGCGCACCACCACACCCGCCTCTCGAAGATCAAGTGGTAGCTCGCCGTCCCGCCCTGCTGCCGTTTCCTCCCGCTTCGTCCTCACCCCATCCCGGTTGATCGTTCTGTTCGTACCCCGGCATGCCGGCCTCCGCGGCCAGTGCTCCGAATCTGGGTGGCTCGCCGGCTAGCCGAGCTGCGCGCGCGCTGACCACCGGGGCCGACGCGGCGGTGGTTCCGTCGAACTCATCTCAATCATTGGGCGCCCTCCGCCGACGAAGGCGGCCTGGGCCTTGCTACCTACCAGCGGGCGCGTTCGTGCGCTCCGAGCACTCCCCTTCGCACCTGGGCCGAGGACCATGCCGCTGTCTGCATCCGTGCCGCGCTCTACCGATCTCGCGTTCGCGCTCCCGGCCCTTCGCTTCCCGGCCCGCTGGACGGGCCTGGGCCTCGCGGCCGTCCTCGCCCTCGCCTGCGCGGGCTGGCCGGCGGGCGCTTTCGCCGCAGAGCGCGGTGGCGCCACGCGCGGACGCCGGCCGAACGGGCGGGCCGACAAGGACCGCCTCTACGTGACCGATCTCGACGGGACGGTGATCTTCAAGGGGCGTCCCCTGCCGGTCTACAGCCAGAAGGCCATGAACCTCTTCGTGCGGCGCGGCTGGCAGCTCGGCGTGGCTACCGGCCGCAACGAGCTCGAGATGCGGCGCGTGCTCGGCGACGTGCGGCTCGCGCTGCCCGTGATGCTCCTCCACGGCGCGCTGACGAAGAACCTCGAGACGGGGGAGATCCTGCGCGTGGCGGCGGTGAGCCGGCGCATGCAGCGCGTGATCGCCCGCGAGGCCGACCGCCACGGGGTGTGTCTGGTGGCCACGGTGCTGCGACCGGACGGAACGGTGGTCGGCGAGTACAAGCCGCACCCGCTTCGCGAGGCGGTGGAGTACATCGAGGGGCTGCGCCGCACCCTCAGCGTTCAGGAGGTGCGAGGTCCCCTCGGCGCGGCCGGCGGCAAGGTGCTGATGCTCACGGCCGAAGGCCCCGACGCGCGCCTGGACGGGTTTCGGGAGGCGGTCGCGAAGGCGCTTCCCAAGCTGCAGGTCTACCCCGGCACCCACTCGGTATCGGGCAAGCTCGTGGAGTTCACGGCGCCGGGGGCCAGCAAGGGGCAGGCCACGCGCTCGCTCGCGAAGAGCATGGGCCTCACGATGCGCCAGGTGACCGGGTTCGGGGACGAGGTGAACGACCTCTCTCTCGCGCGCACGGCGGGGCGCTACTTCGCCGTCGAGACGGGCAACCCGGCGCTCCTCGGGGTCACGCGGGGTCGCCTGCCGGGACCGCAGCAGCAGGGGGTCGCGAGCTATCTGGCGCGGCTGCTCCGGCAGGCGGCGGTGGGCGCGCGCTGAGGAGCTTGGACGGCAGGGCTACGGCGTGAGCGTCATGATGTGGCTCTGCAGCCAGAGCTCGCGAAGCTGACCCGCGCTGCCGGGACGCGCCCTGCTGACGAAGGGCGAGACTCCCCCGAGGCGCAGACTCCAGGCATCCAGCACCTCCTGACCCGTGGCGTGCTCGAGGTGGCGCGCGGCGGCCAGCCGGGCCGGACGCTCCAGGATCGACTGCACGAGGCGCGCGACGAGGCTGTTCTGCGGCGCGGTGCCCGGGAGCGGGGCGTGATACGTGCTCTCGGGCAGGTCCTCTACGCGCACGCCGCCTGCCAGCCGCTCCGGCCGAAAGCGCGCCGTGAACAGGGTCGATACGTTGTGGCGGAGCGCCTCGAGCTTCAGGCGCGCGGAGGCCTTCCTGTCGGCGGTGAGGAGCCGTGGCCCGGAGGTAGCGACAAGGGTGCGCTTGCCGGGCGCCGGGCTGAAGGCCGACGCCGCGGGGGCGCCGAGGGTCAGGGCCAGAAGCAGCGCGAGGCTCGGGGCCGTCGCAGACGAATACCGTCGCATGGGAGTCCTCCCTACGTGGATGCGTAGTCAACAGGGTGTTCGCCGGTGGCGAGAGCAAGCGACGTGCCGCGTGGGTCGCGCGTCGCCCTGCGGGCAAGTCGGTGGATCTCGGTGGAGCGGCCCAGGCAAGACCGTGTGGCGGTCGCCCGTCCGCGGGGGTGTGGCCTCCGACGCTGCAGGGGCGGAAGCGGTTCTCGGAGAGGAGCGGCTATCGGGCGGAAGGGGAACCGGCGTCGCGCGTGCGGGCGTCGGGCAGGGCCTGATCGGGCACGCCTGCGTCGCGGGGCGCAGCGTCGCGCGGTGCGCCGTCGGGACGGCGGGCGTCGCGCTTTGCGCCGTCGGGCCGGTACGCGTCGTGCGGTGCGGCGTCGTGCGGACCCGCATCGCAGGCGCCGGTCTCGCAGCGGCCCCCGTCGAGAACCCCGCCGTCGCGGATCCCTTCTTCCAGGCCCTGGCAGGCCGGCGTGTTCCGATACCAGTGGACGATCTCCCAGGCCGTGCGGTCCCTGGTGCTCTGGATCTCCACGCGGCCGACGAAGACGGGATAGTCGATCGTGACCGTGCCCGCGGCGTCGCGGCGGTGGGCCACGAGGCGGCCCTTCGGGATGCCCACGATGAAGCGACCGGCGCGGTCGCCGCCGGCCTCGCGCACGCGCGCTCGCACCACCTCGAGCTCGGGGGTCTCGGCCTCCGGAATGCCGAAGGGGAGGATGAGCGCCATCGGGGCCCGTCCCAGGCCCACCTCGAGCCGCCGAAACGATTCGTCGATGAGGTAGCGCAGGCGCTCGTCGCCGAGCCGGCTGCCCTCGAGGGCGCGCGCGGCCCAGTACTTCTGGTTGAGGTGCTCGGTGCCGTGCGAGTCGAGCTCGATCCCCGCGGCCTGCCAGTCGCGCAGAACCTGCCACGGGGCTGTGGGGCTCGGCTTCTGCGCCTCGGGGGCTTGCGTGGTGTTGACCGCCAGCGCGGTGGTGAGCTTGGCCTTGAGGAGCTCTGCCACCATGGATTTGAACTCGGAGCGGATCCAGTCGGTCGGCACGTCGTCGATGGAGAGGATCACCGCGCGTCGCGGTCGCTTCAGCGTCCCGTCGAGGATGCGCGCGTAATCGGCGTAGGTGATGGTGGCGTAGCCCTGCTCGACGAGCCACGGGATGAGCTGGCTCTTGAGCCCGGCCAGGTTCTTCGAGTGCAGCATGATCGAGGGCGGCACGCAGAGCCGCTCCTTCTCGCGCTGCGAGAGCGCCTCGACGGGGGTCGCCTCGTCGCACTTTCCCCCGGGGCAGGTGGCGCTCGGCGTCCCCTCCTCGCTCCGAGGGACGCAGGCGGTCAGGCCGAAGAGCGCGCCGAGAGCGAGGCCCGCGAGGGGCCGGTGGCGAACGAGCATCCCTCGCGCGAGAGCAAGCCCTGCGCCACGCCGGTCGGCCGCGCAACCGTCGGAGAAGCCGGGGCCGTCGGGCGGTCCGGGTCGCCAACGGCCGTTGAAGATCGAAGGGGCGGGTACAGCGGGGGTCGATTCCCGGGGAGGGGCAGGCTTGACCTCGCAGCCCGCCCAGAGCGGCGTCCGGCGTCACGCAGCCACGCGCCGCGGTCTATCTTCCTTGCGGAATGCCGTCCGCGCTCGCTTACCGCGTGCAATAGCCCGGAAAGGGGGCGGGAAGGCCCTTCGCGTAGGGGGAGGGGCGCGTGCCGAAGGGGTGCGCGAGGAGGAAGGTCAGGGTCAGCGTCCCGGCGTTCGGGGGCAGGACGTGGCCGTTACCGTGGTTACAGATGGCCGCGAAGTGCCCGGCCGAGACGAGCGCGCCGTGATAGGTGGTGCTCAGGGCCTGGAAGCTGTAGCTCCCGAAGGTGTCGGTGGGCCCGCCGTGGAAGACGAGCGCAGCGAAGAGGTTGCTCGGGTCCTGGTTCGGGGGCGTGGCTTCCTGCCCGCCCGAGTAGGTGGCCACGCTGGCGAGGTAGCCCGAGCGACGCCAGCTCATCTGCGTGGTCATCACCGCGCCGGCGCTCATGCCGATGGAATGGACCCGGCGCAGGTCCACCCCCACGCGCTGCACGGCGCAGGCGAGGATCTCGTCGGCCAGGCGCAGGTCGTGGTCGGCCGTGCCGCGCACCAGGTACCAGGGAAAGGGCTGCGACGCGGGGTCGCGCACCGGGGCGACGACGATGCCCCCCTTGTCCGTGAGCTCCTTCATTGGGCCCGCGCCGAGCGCGTACGCCGCCTCGTCGGGCGTTCCGCCGCTCGAGTGCCAGTAGAAGACGAGCGGACCGTCGAGCTGCGTCGCGGCGCTCGAGATCCAGACCTTGGCTTGCCGCGCGCGCCCGCCCGCGGTGAAGGCGTTCAGCCCGGCCGCGAAGGAGGGGCAGGTCCCGCTGGGCTTCGGCACGAAGACCGCCTGGGGCGTGGTGCCGGCGGGGCCCAGGTCGGAGGGGCGTCGCGCGTCGGAGGTGGCGCCTCGGTCGCGCGGTGGCGAGACCGCGCCGTCGGCTCTCGAACCGCCGGGCCCGTCCGCGCGGAGGCCGGCGTCCCCGGTCTGCGACAGCGCATCGCGGGGCACGCTCCCGTCAGCCAGCGGCGCACCTCCGTCCGCGGTGTTCGATCCGGAGGTGCTGCACGCGCAGACCACGCCGCCGACGAGCAGCAGGGCCGCGATCCCTGCGCACCTAGTTCTGGCCAGCACCCTTACGGCCCCCCCGCCACGTCGATGACCATGCGCGCCAGGATCCCGTCCCAGACGTAGGGGGCGATGGTGGTGACCGTGTCGTGGTCCGGGCTGTAGGACTCGTGAAAGCGATGCGTGCGCCGGAGCTGCGCCAGCACGGCCGCCATGCTGCGCGTGGCGAGCTCCTTGGCCTCGGCCGTATAGCCGTAGTTGAGCAGGCCGCGCAGCACGAGGTAGCTCCACTGCAGCCACACGGGGCCGTTCCAGCGGCAACAACTCGTGGCCGCCGGGGTGAAGCCCGGGTCGTCGGCGGCGAGGGTCGGCACGCCGTAGCGCCGCCAGAACTTCGTCGTGTCCCTGAGGTGCGCGAGGAGGCGCGGCAGCCGGTCCGTGGGCACCATCTCGGCCCAGAGCGGCAGAAAGCCGATGATCTCCTGGCGCCGCAGGTCCAGGCCCTTGTCGGTGACGAAGCGGTTCGTGGCCTTGTCCACGTGGTAATAGAACCCGCGTTCGTCATCCCACATGGTGGCGTTCACGCGGCCGGCGAGCGCCTCGGCCTGCGCCCGATACGCCGTCCCCTCGGAGCTCTTGCCCAGCGCG
Organism: Deltaproteobacteria bacterium; assembly: GCA_020848905.1. NCBI lineage: Bacteria > Pseudomonadati > Myxococcota > Myxococcia > Deltaproteobacteria bacterium. The sequence continues at coordinate 12,508 of JADLHG010000074.1, read as the reverse complement.
TCGGCCATGTCGGCGAGGGACTTCAGCTCGCGCACCAGCATCACGTTCAGGTCCAGCGCCTCGACCTGGCGCGGGGCCTCGGCCGTGCCGCCGAGCATCTGCCAGACCACGTTGGCCCCATCCCGCACGCACTCGAGCACCGCGTGGCCCCCCCACTCGTAGAGGCCGTCGCCGTCCTTGTCGCGGGTCTTCATGAAGAAGGCCAGATAGCGCTGGCTCGAGGCGTAGGCCTCCGCGAGGAAGGTCTGGTCCTTGGTGATGCGGTAGACCTCCCAGTTGGTCCAGGCGAAGAAGGGCGCGGAGCTCGTCTTCTCGCCCTTGACCGGAAACTCCTGCGCCACGTACGGCCCGATGCGGTAGTTCACGTAGCCGTCCGGCTGCTGGTTCTGCATGAAGACGCGCTGCGAGCCCATCGCGCTCTCGGCGTCCAGGTGCGCGTAGGCCAGCATGACCAGGCTCTCGTGAAAGACCTGGCCGTCGTGTCCCCAGCTCCAGGTCGGCTCGCGCGAGAAGACGTAGTAGTTGGTCTTCGCGCGCCCCTCGGGGGGGAGCATCATTTGCCGCACCAGCGTGAAGGCCTGGTAGTAGGCCAGCGTTTCATCGGGGCCGAGCCCGACGGGGGCCGGGACCCGCGCGTAGAGGGCGTCGGCCTCGGCGAAGGAGAGGGCCGGGCGCACGTTCTTCAAGACCTCGGTCGCGGCCTTCGCCAGCTCCTCGGCGGGAGCCTTGCCCTCGGCCACGCCGCGCACGAGGCGGAGCGAGGTCGTGGCCCCCGGCGCGAGGACGAGCTTGCGCGCCAGCGCGAAGGCGTAGGTGGTGGTGGCGAGCTTGCCGTTCAGCGCTCCCGTCTTGGCCTGGCCGAAGAACGGCGCCAGCTCGGTCGCGTAGCCGCCGAGGCTGTCCGCGGGGCGATCCAGCAGCACCAGGTCCTGCCGCTCCACCTGATAGTCAGCCAGCGTGGCCTCGGTCCAGGTGTTCATGGCCTGGCTGTGGCGGAAGGAGACGCCGTCCTTGGCGGGGCGGGCGGCCGCGCTCGTCACGTTTCCGCCGCGGGAGTAGACCGGGTAGACGGTGAAGGTGAGGGAAGACGAACCGGCGTTCTGGAACGTGAGTTCGTGAAGCGCGAGCCCCGAGGTATGGACCACGAAGGCGTGCCGGACCCGGAGGTCTCTGAGCGGCTCGTAGACGAGCTCCACCGCGTCGGCGTAGTTCTTGGTCACGCGCGGGCGCGCGGCGAACTCGTCGACGTAGAAGGCCACCTCGTCGCCGCGGTGAAAGGCGAAGGCGAGCTGTCCGGAATAGTCGGTCTGGAAGGCGACGGGGAGGCCGACGCGGTCGTAGGTGAGCTGATAGCCCTCGTCGAGGAGGTACCGGCTGCGCGCGAGCGGAGCGGCGTAGATCGTGTAGATCGGCGCCCCGGTGCCCGCGTCCAGATGCCCGAGGGGGCTCTTCAGCGCGTTCGCGTCCGGCGGAGCGCTATCGGGGGCGGCGTCGGGAGCCCGGGCGTCGGGAACCCGGGCGTCGGCGCGCGCGGCGTCCGCGGTCGTGTTCGCGTCCGGAGGGGGCGTCCCGCTCTTGCAGGCGAAAAGTCCGAGAGCGAGGAGAGGAAGGGTCCGATGGGTAGTGGTGCGCACGATGGTTCGAGCCTCGAGGAACTAACCCAGCAAGGGGTCGAGGAGCGCGCGCAGCTCGGAGGCCTCCTTGCCGTGCCGCAGGTCGCTGGCGGCGAGGAAGGTCTCGCGCGGCACGAGGGGCTCGGTGCCGAGGAGCCGCGCCACGGCGGCGAGGGCGGCGCGCTTGGGTCCCGCGGTCTGGCGGAACGGGTGGCGCTCGACCGCGCACGGAAGCTCGGGCAGCGTCACGCTCTCGTCGGCGAAGAGCCGCGTCGCGGCGGTCACGCGCCCGTAGACGCCGGAACGAGCCAGTTCCTTCGCGCCGTCCTGCGACACGACCAGCACCGCGTCCGGCGCCTCGATCCCCGTGAAGAGGATCGGCTCGGGGGAGAGCACCACCTCGGAGACAGAGAAGCCCGTGCCCTGTGTGACGGGGTTGTCGTTCTTCTGGGTCACGTGCAGCCCCGCGGCCAGCGCGGCCTCGGCCAGGAGCCCGGCGGCCGACTGCACGCGCTCTCCTGCGGTGCCGGCGAGGACCAGGCCCACCCGGCGGTCCAAACTCGCGACGGGTCCCGCCGGGAGCTCCGGTGACCGCTTCTTCGCGGCGAGCTTCTCGGCCTGCGCGCGATACGCCGTGCCGAAGGTGGGCCGCGGCGCGTCGCGCAGGAGCCCGAGGCCGTAGCCCGCCTGCTCGGCCACGTCCTTCAGCTTGGCGCCCGTGAGCGGGTTATGGCGCGTGGCGTGGGCCGTGCAGAGCTCGAGCACCTCCACCATGGCGAAGCCCGGGTGCGCGATAGCGTCGGCCAGCGTGCGCGTCAGGTCCCGGTCGCCCGCCACCTTGCGCGCGACGAAGGGGGCGCGGCTGGCGAGGAGCACCTGCGCCAGGTCGAGCGGCGGCACGAAGTTTCCGACGGGCGTGGTGGCCGTGACGAAGTCCATGGGCGAAAAGGACGAGCCCTGGCCGCCGGTCATGCCGAAGAGGAAGTTGTTGTGCACGATGACCGTCACGTCGGGGTTGTAGAGCGCGGCCTGCACGAGGTGGAGCAGGCCGATCATCGCACCACCGTCCCCGATCAGCACCACGGTCTTGAGCCCCGCCGGGCCGAGGACGGCGTCGGCGAGCGAGATCCCGGCGGCGAAGGCGGTGGAGCGCCCGTGCGTGGTGTGAATGGTGTGCGGCGTGGCGAACTGGTCGTCGGCCAGCCCCACGCAGCCGATGTCCGTCACGACGGCCACCTGATCGGCCGGCAGCGCGAGCTCGTCGAGGGCCGCGCCCAGCGCCTTCAGCACGAGCGCGTGGCCGCACCCCTTGCAGTAGGGGAGGGGGAGGTCGGTGCGCAGCGTGGGGTTCGTCATCCGAGCACCTCCACGCGCGCGACGAGCTCGGCCGGGGTGATCGGCGCACCGAGGCCGCCGTGCCGCACGAGCCGCTCGCGTCCGATGGCGGCCTCGAGGACACCCGCGTAGAGCCCCGAGAGATTCTCCTCCACGACCACGACGTGCCGGCAGCCCTTCGCGGCCTCGAGCACCTGCCTCTCGGGGACCGGGTAGAGCGTCAGGAGCTGCAGGAACGCCACGCGGCGGCCCTTGGCCCGCAGCGCGCGGCAGGCCTGCCGGGCGGCCCGCGCGGAGACGCCGTAGCTCACGACGAGGGTCTCGGCGTTCTCGACCGGCTCGGCGTCCACGAGGATCAGCTCCTCGGCGTGCGCGCGCACCTTCTCCTCGAGCCGTCGCAGGATGGCGAGCACCTCGGGGGCGTTCTTGCGCAGGCGCCCTTGCGGGTCGTGGGCCGAGCCGGTGGCCACCACGCGCGAGGCGCCGCCGACGGGGGCGAAGTCGGGGACCTCTGTCGGGCAATCGCACGCGTACGGGACGTAGGGGACGGCCCCCACGAAGGGGCGGCGCGCGGCGACCGGGTGGGCGCGCAGGCCGTCGGGGGCGATCCCCTCGATGGTCATCCCGACCTCCTTGTCCGAGAGGAGCACGACCGGCGAGCGCAGTCGCTCGGCCCAGTGAAAGGCCCAGGTGGTGAGCTCGTAGCACTGGCGCGCGTCGCCGGGGGCGAAGACGGGGATCGTGTAGCCTCCCGAGGTGCAGTGCTCGGCCAGGAGCACGTCCCCCTGGCCGCCTTGCGTCGCGCCGCCCGTCGAGGGTCCGAGGCGCTGCACGAAGGCCACCACCACGGGGATCTCGGTCATCACCGCGTACTGGATGGTCTCGATCATCAGGCTGAAGCCGGGTCCCGAGGTAGCCGTCATGGCTCGGTAGCCGGCCATCGAGGCGCCCACGCAGTAGGCCAGGGCCGAGATCTCGTCGGAGGCGGCGAGTCCGAGCCCGCCGCGGCGCGGCAGCTCGTGCATCATCACCTGATAGATCTCGCTCGAGGGGGTGATCGGATAGCCGCTGAAGAAGCGGCACCCGGCGTCGAGCGCGCCGCGTGCCACCATCGCGTTTCCCGAGGCGAGCTCGCGCGGGGCGGAATGCGTCATGGAGGTCCTCGCAGTGTCGCTCCGAGTCTGACGGAAGCGGCGAGGGCGGGAAAGGCTATTTCGGCTGGACCTTGCGGAAGCCGGGGAGCGGCCCGAGGCTGCTCTCGCCGTGGACGCGGTCCCGGAAGAGGAAGGTCCCCGTGGCGTCGAAGACGTTGTGAATCGACTGCCACGCGGTGTCGGGGTGGATGACGAAGCGGTCCCCGCGCGCGCCGCCCAGCGTGCCGTAGCTCACGAGGTGCAGGGCGCCTTCGACGGCGGCCTCGACCTCGCGAGCGTTGTACTTGAGCTGGCTGGTGCGCACCGCGTCGCCGACCCGGGTCTTGAGCTCCCAGCGCTGGTACTCGTGCGGGTCGTCCCGTTCGGCGAAGGACTGGTCCACCACGCGGCGCTCGAAGGAGACGATCGTCTCGGGGCGCTGGAGCGCGCCGAGGAGAGTCTGGAGCAGCTTCAGCCGGGCCGGCGTCGGCAGCCTGGCCGCCCGCAGGTCGCCAAGCGCGGCGGTGAAGGTGGCCTGCCGCTCGCCGGGCACGCGCGCGGCGAGCGCCTCGGCCTGGCGAAAGGCGCGCTCCACCTGGCCCTTGTAATAGATGGTGCGCACGGCCCGACCCACGAGGACCCGCAGGTTGGGCAGCTCGGCGTGGGAAAGCTGGGCCGTTCCGAAAAGGAGGGCGGCCGAGGTCACGAAGGCGAGCGATCGGGCGAAGGACATGCGAGCTCCTCGAGGAAGGTCCTGGTGCGCGACGACGCCGAACCCGAGGCCGGCGCCGCGCTGGAGCGGCCCCTGAGCAAGGGACGTGCCGCGCGGGACGAGGGCCGGAGGAAGCTCCCCGTCGGGTGGGCCCGCGCGAAAAGGCCGGGGACAGTGCCTGCTTGGCGGGTCGCCGGCGGCGCGCGACCAGCGGAGGCCGGAGATGACCGGGGAGGACGCTCGAGCAGCCAGCTGGCCGCTGCGGTCACCCGGCCGGGGATCGCGGCGGCGAGGCCTGCCACTCCCCGCGGGCGGTGCGGCGCGCGTGGCCTTCGCGCTCCAGCTTGATCAGGTGGGCCAGCGCGGAGCGTACCGCGAGGGGCCCTAGGAAGGGGGGCACCTCCGGGTACGCGAGCCGGGCGACGGTCTCGAGGGCCTGGCCCTGGGTATCCAGCGCGGCGCGCACCTTCGCCTCGCGCATGAGGCGGTGCTGGATGAGCTTGCGGATCCAGGCGGCGCCGTCGCGCTTCACCGGCCCGTGGGACGGAAGGATCACGCCCGGCTCGAGCGCGGCGAGCCGCTCGAGCTGGGCCAGGTACTCGCCCATGTCCCCTTCGCTGGGATCGATCAACGTCGTCCCGATACCGGGCACCATGTCCCCCGCCAGGAGTGCGCCGCTCGCGCGTTCGTAGAGGCAGAGGTGCCCCGGGGCGTGTCCGGGGGTGTGCAGGACCTCGATGCTGCGCCCGTCGACCTCGAGGACCGAGCCCTCGAAGAGCTCGCGCGGGGTACAGGGCGCGCGACCCAGCTCCGCGAGGCGCGCGAGGGTCTCCGCGTGCGCCGCCACCGGCACCTTCAGCGCGGTCGCCAGGGCCAGAACGCCGCCCACGTGGTCCTTGTGATGGTGCGTGAGCAGAATGGCCTGGAGCGCGCCGCCGCTGCCGCGCAGCCGGTGAAGCCGCTCGAGCAGCCGCGCCTGCTCGGGAGCGTAGGGGGAGCCGGGGTCCACCACGATCGCCTGCCGGTGCCCGATCACGTAGCAGTTGGTGTGCGCGACCGGCGGGAGGGTCGGCGTGCGCAGGGCGAGGGCGTCGTAGCCCGCGGGGAGATCGACGAAGAGCGCCACGCGCGAAGTGTTGCAGAAGCCGCGAGAGTTGACCACCCGAGGCTGGCCGCGGTACGAGGGGGGGATGGCGCGGCTCATCGTCAAACGCGGACGCGCGAAGCCCCTCTGGTACGGGCACCCCTGGGTCTACGCGCAGGCCGTCGAGCGCGTGGAGGGGAGCTACGAGCCGGGGGGCGTGGTGGACGTCATCGACCCGAGCGGCGCCTTCATCGGGCGGGCGCTCGCGAACCCGCGTTCGAGCATCGTGGCCCGCATCCTTTCGCGCGATCCGAACGAGCACATCGACCGCGAGCTCCTGCGTCGCCGCCTCGCCGCGGCGCTGGCGGTGCGCGCGCGCCTCGGGCTCCCCGGCCAGGGAACCGACGCCTACCGGCTGGTCAACTCCGAGGGAGACGGCCTCCCCGGGCTGGTCGTGGACGTCTACGGCAAGAGCCTGGCGGTGCAGTTCACGGCGCTCGGACTCTATCGCCTGGCCGACGCGATCGTGACCCTGCTGCGCGAGCTCCTGGAGCCCGAGCGTATCGTGCAGATCGGCGCCGGGGCCTACGCCCAGACCGAGGGGATCCCTGCCACCACGCACCTGCTCCACGGCGAGGGGGGCGAGGTCGTGGTGTCCGAGAACGGCGTGCGCTACGGCGTGGACCTCCTCGGGGGGCAGAAGACGGGCCTCTACTGCGACCAGCGGCTGAATCGCGCGCTCGTGGCGAGCCTCTCCCGTGGCCAGCGCGTGCTCGACTGCTACAGCTACGTGGGGGGCTTCGCTCTCAACGCGCTTCACGGCGGCGCGCTCGAGGTCACGGCGGTAGACGCCTCGGGGCGGGCGGTCGCGGCGGCGCAGAGGAACGCCGAGCTCAACGGCGTGGCGCTCCCCGTGGTCGAGGCGGACGTGTTCCGCTACCTGGCCGAGGTGCCGCGCGGCAGCGTGGACCTCACGATCGTCGACCCTCCCAAGTTCGCCCGCTCGCGCCGCGAGCTGGACGCCGCGCTCAAGGGGCACCGCAAGCTGCATCGCGCGGCCCTCCGCACGGTGCGAGACGGGGGCCTCCTGGCGAGCGCCTGCTGCTCGCAGCTCGTGACCGTCGACGAGCTGCGCCGGACGCTCGCCGCCGCGGCTCTCGACGAGCGCCGACGCGTGCGCCTGCTCCAGGTCCTCGGGGCGGGGCCCGATCACCCCACGCTCCCGGGCTTCCCCGAGGGCGAGTACCTCAAGTTCCTCCTCTGCGAGGTGACGAGTTGAGCGCGCGCCGACGGGGCGGGCCTCGCGAGAGCGGGTAGGAGACGGTCATGCGCATCCTTCGCGAGTGCTTCGCTGCCAACCGGGCGTGGGCCGCGGCGCGCACCGAGAATGACCCCGCCTTCTTCGAGCGGCTGAGCGCGATCCAGCGGCCGGCGCTGCTCTGGATCGGCTGCTCCGACAGCCGGGTCTCGCCGAACGAGCTCATCGGTCGGGACCCGGGCGAGGTCTTCGTGCACCGGAACGTGGCCAACGTGGTGGTGCACACCGACATGAACTGCCTGAGCGTCCTGCAGTACGGCGTGGAGGTCCTCGGGGTGCGGCACGTCGTCGTCTGCGGGCACTACGGCTGCGGCGGGGTGCTCGCCTCCCTGCAGCCCACGCCGCTCGGGCTGATCGACAACTGGCTGCGCCACATCCGCGACGTGCACATGGCGCACCGGCGAGAGCTCGACGCCATCGTCGACGAAGAGGCGCGCGCGGACCGCCTGTGCGAGCTGAACGTCGCCGAGCAGGTGGCCAACGTCTGCCACACCACGATCGTTCAGGACGCCTGGCGTCGCGGCTGCGAGCTCGCGGTGCACGGCTGGATCTTCTCGCTCGCCGACGGGCTGCTGCGCGACCTGGACCTGTGCATCGAGGGCCCGGACCAGATCCCGTCCGTCTTTCGCATGGAGTAGCCGCGCTCCCCTGTGCTACCGTCGCACCCTCTGGTCCGGCAACCTGAGTTTCATCGAGGAGGAGCGCATGTTCTTCGTCCGCTTCTGGGGTGTGCGGGGGAGCATCCCCGTGCCGGGACCTTCGACCATGCACTTCGGGGGCAACACGCCGTGCGTCGAGGTGCGCGCCGGCTCCGAGATCCTGATCTTCGACGGAGGGACGGGGCTGCGGGCTCTCGGCGCGCAGCTCGCGCCGGAGATGCCCATCGTGGCGCGGATGTTCTTCAGCCACTTCCACTGGGACCACATCCAGGGCTTCCCCTTCTTCGCGCCGGCCTTCATGAAGGGGAACCGCTTCGACCTCTTCGGCGCGCGCAAGCTGTCGTCGACGATCGCCGAGACCCTCGCGGGGCAGATGAACTACCCGAACTTCCCGGTGAGCCTCGGGGAGATGGCGGCGCAGATGAGCTTTCACGACCTGCGCGAGGGGGAATCGGTCGCTTGTGGGGACGCGGTGATCACGACCGTCGCGCTGAATCACCCCGGCGGCTGCTTCGGCTATCGGGTGGACTTCGGCGGCCACGCGGTGGTGATCGCGACGGATACCGAGCACTACTCGGTGCTCGACCAGAAGCTCGTGAACCTCTGCGACGGGGCCGACGTGCTGGTCTACGACGCGATGTACACGCCGCAGGAGTACGCAGGGAGCGACCTGCTCTTCGCGCGCACCGGCTGGGGGCACAGCACCTGGGAGGAGGGGATCAAGGTGGCGCGCGCGGCGCGGGTGCGAAAGCTCGTGCTCTTCCACCACGACCCGGACCACGACGACAACAAGGTGCGCCAGATCGAGGCCGACTGTCGGCGGGTCTTCCCCGAGTCGCTCGCGGCCTACGAGGGCCTGGTGCTGCAGATCGCTTGACACCTTCTCGACCCCGCTGCAAAGCTCCGCCCCCGTCTTCACCCCGCTCAGAGGCTGTTGGTCCGATCGCACCGTCCCATGCTCGATAGGCGACTCGTCATCATCGGAGGCAAGGGGGGCGTGGGGCGAACCACCGTGGCGGTGGCGCTCGGGACCGCACTCGCGCGCCGGGGGCGACGCACGCTCCTCGCCCACGTGCGCTGCAAGCAGCGGCTCTCTCAGCTCCTCGGCGGCGGCGAGGTCGGCGAGGAGATCGTCGCCGTGGAGCCCAACCTCTGGGCCGTGAACATGAACCCCCAGGCCGCGATCCGCGAGATGGGGATCATGGTGCTCAAGTTCCGCACGGTCTACAAGGCGGTCCTCGAGAACCGCATGGTGCGCTACTTCCTCAGGGCGCTCCCGGCGCTCGAGGAATACTCGATGATCGGCAAGGCCTGGTACCACACGACCGAGCTCGTCTCCGGCCGCCCGCGCTTCGACACGGTGGTCTTCGACGGACCCGCGACGGGCCATCTGGTCAGCATGCTGCGCATCCCGCAGGTCATCCTGGACGCCGTCCCCGAGGGGCCGCTCACGGGGGACGCGCGCAAGGCCCGCGAGATGCTCTCGGACCCCGAGCAGACCTGCATGTGGATCACCACGCTCGCCGAGGAGATGCCGGTGAGCGAATCGCTCGACCTCTACCGCTCCGCGCGGAGCGAGCTGCAGATCGACGTGGACCGGCTGGTCGTGAACGCCCTCTATCCCGCGGAGCTCGACGAGGACGCGACGCTCTCGGGGGCGCTGGACGCCGTGCGCGACGGCGTGGGGGACGACCGGGACCTCCGACACCTCGTCGCGTCGGCGGAGACCTTGCGCGCGCGCCGGCGCATCAATCGCGAGTACCTCGACCGCCTGGCCGTGCGCCTGCCCGTGCCGCGGATCGAGCTGCCGCACCTCTTCGTCCCGCGGCTCGACCGCGCCGCGATCGACCAGCTCTCGGAGCGCATCGAAGCCGAGCTCTGACCCTCGTGGTTCCTTGGGGCCCGGCGTTGACAGCCTCGGGGCCCGTCTGCTACCTCCAGGCCCATGCCCCGCCAGCTGCTCGTCCTGGCTCTCCTTCTCGGGACGGGCTGTAGCAGCCTCGAGGTGGTCCGCCTGCCTCCCGACGTCGTGCACGTCCCCAAGGGCTACGAGCCCGTGGCGGGCCTCCAGGCCACGTGCATGGGTTTCTACCTCTTCACGCTCGGGATCCCCGAGGCTGACCTGGAGAAGGCGGTCAACGAGCTGCTGGTGGCGGAGGCGAAGAAGCTCGGGGCGGACAAGATCGTCGGGTTACGCTTCGACGCCACGCCGGGGGGCGGCATCTGGTGGCTCACCAAGCTCCTCTGGTTTCGCTTCGCGAGCGCGTCGGGGATTGCGGTGAAGGCCGACGGGGGCGGCACCCAGGGAGGGCGCGAGGAGGAGAAGGACATCATTCCGCCGGAGGGGGCCGAGGGAGGACCGAGCGGCGCGCCGGGCCCGCAGCCCGCGCCGCCCCCCGCCGTCCCCGCGCCGTCGCCGACGCCCCGCCCGGGCGTCCCCGCGCCGGGGCCCGCCTCGAAGCCCGTGCCCAAGGCCGGGACGCGCTGATGCCCTCTAGTCTGGCTGGCGCCGCCCTCGGGCTCCTGCTCGTCGTCGGAGCTGCGGGAAGCGCGCGCGCCGGTCGGGTGGCGGTCTTCCGCATCGATCCGCTCGGCGTGGACCCGCAGATCGTGGCGCGGCTCGAGGGGCTTCTGCGCATGGAGCTCGGGCGGCTCGTGGACGCGGCCATGCCGTCGCCCCGCCGGCTCCAGGCCCTGATGGCGCGCGCGCCGCGGCTGCAGAACTGCACCGGTGAGGTGGCGTGCCTGGTCGAGGTGGGGCGCCTCCTCGGCGTCGAGCAGGTCATCTCGGGGAACGTCGGCGGGCTGGCCGAGCGCTTCGTGCTCAACGTGAAGCTGGTCGACGTCGCGTCGCAGAAGGAGGTACGGCGCATTCAAGAGGCCATGAGCGGCGAACCGGACCAGCTCATCGAGGCGGTGCGCGTGGCCGCCTACGGGCTCGTCGCGCCCGAGAAGCTCCTCGGCGCCCTGACGGTGCTGGCCAACGTGCCGGGGGCGCAGGTGCATCTGGATGGCCGCCTGCTCGGGGTGACCCCCTTGTCCACGCAGCACGGGCTCAAGGTGGGCTCGGCGACGTTGCGGCTGAGCAAGGACGGCTACACCGACGCGATCCAGACCGTCCAGGTCCGGTTCCAGAAGACGGCGCAGGTGGTGGTGACGCTCGAGCAGCCCCGACTCGGGCCGAAGCGTCGGTCCAGCCGGCCACGCGTGCGTCCGGTGCCCTGGTACACCCGCTGGTGGTTCTGGACCGCGGTAGGGGTCGTGGCGGCCGGGCTAGGCACGGGACTCGGCTTCGCCTTCTCGAGCAGCCGGGCCATCAACTGCGACGCGGAGCCCGCGCGATGTCGATAGCTCGCGCGGTCGCGGTCGCCTTTACGCTGGCGCTCGTCCACGGGAGCGCGGCGCACGGAGCGACGGTGCTCCTCGCACCCCTCGGAGAGCTCGGCATCAAACCCGACGAGGCGCGGCAGGTGCAGCGGTGGCTCCAGGCGGCGTTCAGCGGGCTGCCCGCGCACCGCATCCTCGGCCCGGGACGGGTCGAGCGGCAGCTCCAGAAACGCTCGCACCTCGATTGCCTCGAGCGACCTCGCTGCGTGGCGCAGCTCGCGCGACAGGTCGGCGCGGAGCTCGTGGTGACAGGCGACGTGGGAAGCGTGGGCGGAGGGTTCGTGGTCTACCTCCGGCTCCTCGACGGAGAGGGGCGGCAGCTCCGTGCGGTGAGCGGAGTGCTCGACCCGAGGCGGGCGGTGCGCGACGCGGCTCGAGAGCTCGGCTACCAGCTCCTGCTCCCCGAACGCTACGTGGGGGCGCTCGACGTGCGGGTCGACGTGGCCGGGGCGTGGATCTACGTGGATGGCCGACGTCTGGGCCGCAGTCCGGCGCCGCCGCTCAGCGGCCTCGCCGTCGGGCCGCACGCCCTGCGCGTGACGCACCCGTCCTATCGCGACTTCGTGCGCTTCGTGAAGGTGGAGCTCGACGGCTCGCTGCGGGTGGACGTCACGCTCTCGGCCTTCCCGGTGCTGGCCCGCGAGATGCGGCTCACGCGCCCCAAGGTGCGGCCGCTGACGAGCCGGGAGCTCCCCTGGTACCGACGCTGGTGGGCGGTGGCGGCCTTCGGGGCGGTAGTTACGGCGGCGACGGCCACGGTGATCGCGGTTATCCCGCGCCCCGTGGGCCGGGACGCCGAGCTCGTGGTGCGGCCGAAGTAGGGGCCGTGGCGGCTGCCTGGCCCGGCGCTGGCCGGGTGTGATCCACGATGATCGGTCATGCGCCTCGAGGCGGCCCCGCTTCGCCGGAGGCGGTCGCGAGCGCGGCCGCCGTCCTCTCGAAGCTCAGCGTCCCGGAACTTCGTCCGTACGCAGCTTCCCTCGAAGCTTCCACCCCGTTTGCAGGAGCCAGGTTCGTGGCTCGCCGACCGTAGGCTCTCCCGAGGGCGGCACCGGCGCGACGTCCTTCCAGCCGCCCTCGAGATAGAGCGCCGAGGAGCACGGATCGAGCTCACGCCTCGGCACCCACTTGCCGCGCTCGACGCAGTGCTTCCGTCGGTTTTGGAGCACAAACACGTCACAATGCGCGTCGTACCGAGGTGCGGGTCGTCCACTATCGGTGGCATCCGCTGCACGGCCGCGAGGTTCTTGTCTGCGTCGACGAGCGC
>JADLHG010000073.1 GCA_020848905.1 Deltaproteobacteria bacterium | reverse complement strand
GTCGTCGTCGGGGTCAGTGCCGTTCGGGAGGCCATCCCTGTCGCTGTCCACGACGAGGAGCGGGTCGGGGACCATGGAGCCGCTCAGGCCGAGGCGCACGAGCCAGGCGACGAGGTGGTCGTGGCAGCGGAGCGGCGGCAGGGCCTTCTCGGCGGCCACGAGGTCGGCCTTGGTGGTGGGGCTGAGCAGGCCGTCGGGCTCGAGGTCGAGGGCGATGCGGTTGAGCAGGAGCTGGAGGGCGGCCACGCCGCCGCCGGCATCGGAGGCGATCTTGGCCAGGATGCAGCTCGTGACGAGCAGGTAGGCCGCGTCGCCGGAGCTGCCGACGAGCAGGTCCACCTGCTCCGCGTGCTGGGCCTGCGTGCCCGCGGGGTGGAAGATGCCGAGCGCGGCGATCGTCTCGCGCTCGGCCTGGGCCACGGCCGCGGCGGGGGTCGCGCCGGCGCGCATGAGCGAAAGCGCGCGCCTCTCAGCGAGGTGCGTGAGGGTGTTGACGTAGCGCTTGTCGGTCGGCCCGCTCGGGGCGGTGAGCACGCCGCGGAGCGTGAGCGCGGCGACGGAGAGCGAGCCGGTCCACTCGTCGAGGAAGAAGCCGACGGCCTCGGCGCGCAAGAGGCTCGCGCCGGGCACGGTCACGTCGAAGCGGCCGAAGTCATCGGTAGTGGTGGTGGGGTAGATCTGGCCGGTCGGGTTACCTTGGCCGTCGAGCAGGGCCAGGCTGACCGTCGAGCCGAGCGAGAACGGCCCCTTCTGCACGCTCCCCGAGACCCGCGTGAAGCCCGCGGCGTCGGGGGGGCGTGCATCGGGCACGCGGGCATCGGGGACGCGAGCATCGGGCACACGGGCATCGGGCACGCGCGCATCGGGGACACGGGCGTCGGGCACGCGGGCATCGGGCACCTGCGCATCGGGCATTCGGGCATCGCCCGCGCCGCGGTCCGGCGTGCGGCCGTCGGCCGGTTGCGCATCGGGGACTCCGCTATCGGGGGCACCGACATCCCCCGGGCGAGCATCGGTACGCGCCGCATCGGCCGACGCATCCTGCAGCGGTCCTCCGTCGGCGGGAAGCTGCTCCGCGCCGCAGGAGATGGCCAGACTGACCCATACCAGCGCGCCGACGCGTCGCATCGACCCTGTCCGTCGCTCCGCCGAACCGTTCATGAGGGCCTCCCCTAGATCGGCGTTCTGCACGTCGCCTGACGCCGCCCTGTGCCTCACCCTCCAGACGCACCGCCCCCTCAGATCCTGACAGACGAGTCGTAGGGAACTCTGGACGCCTGACATCGCCTGGCCTGATCGCAGGCAAGAGCCCCCCGAGAATCGAAGGGGGTGTCCCAAGATCCGTGGCCGATCGGTTCGCGATGCCGCCGCGCCCAGCTCAAGCGTTGGGAGATCAACGGACCGCAAGGCAGCAGGGCTTGGTGCGGTTCTTGATACGCAAGCGCCCGCACTCAATGACAGGCCTCGAGCCAACGGTCGGCGCTTCCGACCGCGTGGACCGGTCTGGCCTCGAGCGCGAACGACAACGTCGCGCCGCGCGACACGTGCGGGAAGAACGCCCGCGGACGGAGGAGGAGAGATGTTCATGGGACGCCTGGCAAGGGGATCGGTGACCGCGTTCTTGGCCACGGCCCTGCTGGCCCTTCCGGCGCTGGCCGGGAAGGTGACGGTCACGAACGGCCCGGGCTACGTCGAGAAGCGCTGGTCCGAGCGCGTGGACGGCAAGAACGTGAAGTTCCTCGAGCGGACCTTCGCCTACGGCGGAGATGGCCTGCGATCTGCCAAGTACTGGCGCTCGGCCGGCTCGAAGACCGTGCGCGTGGAGCTACAGTCGTCGGTTCCCGGCTTCACCACGACCGGGACGATCTGGAAGGGCAAGGGAGGCGTGACCTTTTTCCGCCGCACCGAGATCGCCGAGGGGCAGGCCGACCCGCAGCTCCTCGTCTTCGGGCCCAAGCGCACCTACGCCAAGGGCCACTTCCACGTGCCGAACATCCTCAACGAGGACCGGCAGTGGGTCGTGGGGGCGAACGGTAACTGGCTCGGCGTGGGCAAGACCACGCTGCCCGACGGCCAGAAGATCGTCCACCGCAACGGCGGCCAGGCCGACAGCTTCATGCGCATGATCCTCCAGGTGCCGAACTTCTAGGCCCACCGCGCGAACCGCAAGGTCCCCGCGAGGTAGTCCTTGCCGACGCGAACGACGTCGAAGCTGCGCCTATGCGTTCGCGCCCGTGACCAGGACGCGCGACAGGTCGCCCCGCGCGAGGTCGTTCTTCGGCACCAGCAGGTAGATCCAGTTTGTCCCCCACGAGAAGCCGGCGGCGTTGTCGAAGGTCAGCCGTACCAGCATCTCGTAGTCGGAGGCGTCGCCGCTGCAATCGGGCGGGGGATCGAACCCGTAGGGTTCGTCCAGGCCCCCACTCGGCCAGCCCAAGATCGTGTGGAACTCCTCCCGCGCGTCGTCGTTGAACCCGGCAGGCTCCCAGTCGTTCCAGAAATCCCAGAGGCTGAGACCCGTCTCTCGGTGGATGGCGTCCAGCTCGCCCTTGGGCGGCAGCAGGGAAAACCAGTCGCGGTCGTTGTGTGGCAACGACCAGCCGCCTTTGAATTCGTGTCGCGTTTCCCACTTTGCCACCGACGACACCGTGGGCGTGATGGCCTTGGAGAGGTCTGGCGCGGGAAACCAGCGCACGCGGAATCCGGCGGATCCTGGCAGGTCGCTGCTGTCCAGGCGCAGGAGCCCGGCCAGTGGAGAGTGTGGCAGGTGCTTGGCGGCCTCCGCCAGGTCGACCTGTCCGAGGAAACGCCAACCGAGCCAGTCCTCGTCGTCCTCGGCATAGGGCACGCCGCCGAACTTGCTCGCCGTAGCCGGCAGTTGCGGCGCTGTTGGATTCCGCCCCAGCAGTGTCCCAACCCAGCCGTGCCGCAGTGGCGTGTCCGCCACGCGGTGGCTCCGGAAGTACACGCACGGGCGTCTCCGCTCCCGGGCCAGGGCCTCCAGCCGGTCGGCGAGTCCTGCACCGTGCGCATCGAGAGCTGCTCTCACCTCGCCTGGCAAGCTGAGGGCCGGTGGTTCCATCCAGCAGGATTACCAGAATGACGGCTCACCGTCATGGCGTTGCCCCCAAGTGGTCTCTGAGGGCCGGGCAGGAGGGCGGCCGGTGCGCTGCAGGGCTTCAGTTGTTACTGACGGAGATCGTGGTGCTCTTCGTGTAGAGCTCGTTCTCGGACGCCGCGGGCGGACAGAGTCCGCTGCTATCCGAGAGCGTGGCGCTCAGCCCGACCGTGGTGCAGAAGAGGTTGTCGGGCGGATCGACGGTGCAGGTCGCACCGGGGGCGCAGCCGGCCAGCGACCACGTGATCGTGTAGCTTCCGTTGCCTCCCGATGGATTCGCCTGATAGGTCGCCGCGTCGCTCGTCAGGTTCGCGGCGCAGGTGAGGGGCGTCGCGAGCGGCGTCAGGTTGATGGCCAGCGGCGCCAGCGGGGTCACCGTGGCCTGCCCGCTCGCCGTGCAGAGGAGATCCGAGCGCGCGTCGGTGACGGTGATCGAGGCCGTGTACGTCGTGCCCGGTGAGCCCACGGCCACGCTGCCGCTCTTGGTGCTCGAGGTGCCGGGGGTGGTGTTGCCGGGGAAGCTCCAGGCGTAGCTCACGCTGCCGCTCCCGCCCGTGACCGTGGCGTCGTAGGTGTACGAGCTGGCGCAGGTGGCGGCGAGGATCGGCTGCACCGAGAGCGGGGGATAGGCTGCGACCGGCGCCGTGGTGACCGTGTCCGCGCAGCTATTGCCGGGGTCGGAGACCACCACCGTACCGGTGAAGGTGCCGCCGCTCGCGGGGCTGAAGCTCCCGCTGCAGAGCGCGGAGCTGCCGACCGTGTTGCCGCCGCTGTCTTTGAAGGTCCAGCTACAGCTCGGGTTCTGCAGGGGCTGCCCGTCGATCCCCGTGGCCGACGCGCTGAAGGAGAAGCTCTTCGCGCAGCTCGGGCTCAGCGAGGCCTGGGCGTCCACCGTGCCGAAGCTGAACTCCTCGGGGCCAAAGAAATCCTTCAGGTCGGGGGACGTGCCGCCCGAGCCCGAGGAGCGTGTGATCACCGTGCCGAAGAACGTGGCGCCGCAGATCGAGCCGCCGGTGAAGAGCGACGTCCGGACCGCGGCCTCGGCGAAGAGCTCGTGGGTCAGGTCCCCGTTTGCCGCCAGCGCCTGCTTGGCCACCCCCGCGCTCCCCCAGGTTCCCGGGGAGATGTTGGACAGGTTCACCGCCACCGCGGCGATGGCGGAGGCCTGCTCCTCCCAGAGCGAGGTGTCGCTGAAGTCGATGGCCGCGACAGCGTCGAGGGTCGCGTTCTTCTTCGCCGAGAAGACGCGCAGGAGCGGACTCGCGCTCGGCTGGAAGTGTCCACCGAGCAGCACGTCGTTCTGGCTGATTTCGTACTCCAGATAGGATTCGCCGCTCTTGCACGGCGAGATGGGCCCCTTGAGCTTCGGGGTCTTCTTCGTCATCAGCCAGTAGTAGCCCGCGTCGCCGTTGTTGTTGGCCCGCTGCACGGCGAAGTAGGCGAAGTCCTGGTTGTTCGCGAGGCCGACGTAGGTCAGGTCCATCTTGCTCAGCACCTGGGAGGTGCCGACGCAGCCGATCGACCGTGGGAACGAGGTCGTGTCGGGGTCCGTGATGTCGAGGAAGCGATGTCCCGTCGTGGGGACGAGGGTCCAGTCGGTCCACGTCGGAACCGTGGCCGGATCGAGCGGCAGGGGTTTCTGGTTCGTGCCATTCAAGATCAGGTTCGCGTCACCTCCGTTGGTGGTCTGGTCGATTTCGATGAACTGGCCGATGTACGTGTTCACCAGGGCCTCGGCCTTGCTCCCGATCGGCACCTGCGGGTCAGGCTTCGCCGCCGGCCCGCAGCCCACGAGCAAGGCCACGCTCACGAGGAATCCACTGAGACGCATGACACCTCCCTCCTTTCCCTCCCAACACGCCGCCCACGAGGCCAGCGCCTCACGCGCTGCCCCAGTAAGGCGCTCACTGCGTCCGTATATAGAGGACGAATGGCACCGTCCCGGCGCCTGTCAAGCGTGCGAGTGGCAGGTCCGCGGGATTGGTAGGAGAGTGGTGCAGGAGCGGAGGCTCGAGATCCCTGTCCGAGGCACGGCGCCCTCGGGCCTCAGAGCGGCAGCGGGCTCGCCCCGACGCGGCGGGTCTCGGCGCGCATCAGCTCTTCCAGCGCGCGGAAGGCTTCCTCCGGCAGCGGCGAGCTCGGCGGCGCGGCCAGGCGCTTCTTCACCTCGGCCTGCGCTCGCTGGTGCGCGTAGAGCGCCCCGTCTCCCTCCCAGTCGCCGTAGGTGCGGCGCTCGACGAGCGTCGAGGGGATCATCAGCTCCTGGCGCCAGTGCTTGCGGGTGTGCGGGTGCGAGAGGAACTCCTGCGCCTTGACCACCTCGCCGATCAGGGCCACCGCGTCCCCGGGCCGCGTCTCGAGGCCGCGCACCAGGCGCAGCGCCGCGGTGCACGCGTCGTGGTCGAGGAGCAGCTTCTCGAAGGACTGGCAGTTCTCGAAGTCCAGCATTCCGGGGCCTGAGACCATGTTGATCCCGGCCAGCGCGGCCAGCACGGCTCCCATCCCCGTCTCGAAGCCCGCCTGGTAGTCGGGGCACTTGGAGTCCGACAGCGCCATATAGGCGTGGATCGGCAGGCCGAGGTGCTTGCCCACCTGCGCGTAGGCCACGTCGATCATCATCGTCTCGATCGCCCCCATGGGGGTCGTGCCCTGGCGCATGTCGAAGGCCGCGGGCGAGCCGCCGTAGATCACCGGCGAGCCGCGCCCCGCGAGCTGGTGGATCACGATCCCCGAGAGGTTCTCCGCGCAGTGCTGCACCACGGCCTCGCGCAGCGTGACGGGCGAGGTGGCGCCGGTCATGGGCACAGAGACCAGCTCGGCCGGGATGCGGGCGCGCGCGCAGTCCATCAGCGCCTGACAGGTCAGGTCGCTCCAGCGGAGCGGCGGGCTCGGACAGCAGTCGAAGATCGCGAGCGGCTTCTCGCGCAGCGCCCCCTCACCGCCGCGCACGGCGGAGAGCATGGCGTGCATCACGGCGAAGCCGTCCTTCACAAAGGTTCCGGTGACGACCGGCTTCCGGCCGTGGATCAGCGCCAGACAGAGCCGGTAGCGGTCCCCGAGCTCGGCCGGCGCGTCGCCCGGGACGAGAGACGTCGACTGCGCCGCGTACCCCGGCAGGCCGTCCACCAGCCGGGCCACGGCGATCAGGTCCTGCGAGGTCACGTCCCGGTGTCGGCCGCGCTCGGCGTCGAAGATGTGGATTGCCGACGAGCCGGGGTCGAAGTGGACGTTGTCTCCGCCGAGGTCGAGGGCCAGCTTGCCCTCCCGGTCGAAGACCTGGACCCGCGACGGGACGCTCTCGAGGCTCGTACGCGTGAGGCGCTCGGGGAGGCGGAGGCGCCCGTCGGCCTCGCTCGCTCCCGCGGCCAGGAGCAGCTCGCGCGCGTCGGCGTTTTCCACCAGTACGCCCGCGGTTTCGAGGACGCGACAGGCCTCGCCGACGATGCGTTCCACGTCCTCGGCGGGCAGGAGCTTGAGAGAGGGGCGTAGGGTCATTGCGGTTCACTCCTGGGCTTTCGTCGATAGCGGCAGGTCACGAGGCCGCAGCGCTCGCACCCCGAGAGGCCGGGGGCGGGGATCCCGCGCGCGCCGAGCCACATGGCAAAGGAGACCGATTTGCGCGGCTGCATGAGCATCGAGGGGAGGAGCGAGACGCCCACCTCCTGGCTCGGGAGCAGCGCGAAGAGGGACGTCTGGGCGGCGAGCGGCCAGTCGCCGTAGCCGGGGCTCAGGCGGCACCCGGCGGCGGGGGCGTCGGTCTCGCCACCGGCGCTGATGATCGCGCTCAGCCGGTCCGCGGCCTCCTCGGCGGCGGCGCTCCCCATCGCGTCGAGGAGCAGCGCGCGCGTCAGGTCTCCCGCGTCGGCGAGCTCGGCCACGCGGCCCTCTAGCTCGGCTCCCGCGGTGACGAGGCCCACGGTCAGCGCCTGCGCCTCGACGGGCGGCAGCCGCACCTCGGTGGCGCGCGACTTGGGAAGGCGCAGGTAGGTCCCGCGGGCCCGCACGAGACCGCGCGCCTCGGTGAACGCGCTCTCGAGGAGCGTCCCGATCCGGCGCGGCGGCTCGCGCTCCTCGGGGTAGCCGAGCAGCCGCAGCACCTCCTCGCGCCGCAGCGTGACCGCGAGCGGGATGATCGTTCCCGGCTTCATGCGGAGGTTCCGCCTCGCAGCCGTGCGGCGAGCGCGGCGATGTGGGCCGGCCCCGTGCCGCAGCAGCCGCCCAGCACGCGGGCCCCGAGCGCGGCGATGTGGGCCAGGTCCTCGGCGAAGGCCTCGGGGGATTGGTCGTAGTGCACGTGCGTCCCTTCGAGGCGCGGCAGCCCGGCGTTGGGCTGAAAGACGAGCGGCACCGTGGCGGCGGCCAGCGCCTCCTCGGCCAGGGCCCGCATGTCCGGGCTCGTGAGGGTGCAGTTCGCCCCCACCACCGCGGCCCCCGCGTCGGCGAGCGCGCGCAGCGAGGCGGCGAGCGGGTCGCCCATGATGGTGTAGAAGCCGCGCTTCCTCCGCTCGAAGGTCATCGAGACCATCACCGGCACGCCTGGGGCCTGCTCGAGCACCGCCTCGAGCGCCGTGCGCGCCTCGACGAGGTCGCTCATCGTCTCGAGGTGGAAGGCGTCGGGGCCGGGCGACGCCAGCGCCCGGGCCTGCTCGGCGAAGGCGGCCCGCCACGCGGCAGGGTCCGCGTGTCCGACGGGCGGGCGGTATTCGCCGCTCGGCCCGACGTCGGCCACGACGAAGCGTGGCCCCGCGGCGCGCGCCAGCTCCACGGCGCGGCGATTCAGCTCGGCGAGCGAGGCCCCGAGCTCGAAGCGCGCGAGGCGCAGCGCGTTGCCGCCGAAGGTGTTGGTCTGCACGGCGTCGCTGCCGGCGGCGACGTAGGCGCGGTGCACCCGCGTCACCCGTTCGGGGTGCGAAACGTTCCACGCCTCGGGGGCGGCGCCGCTCTCCAGCCCTTCCGCGATCAGCATCGAGCCCAGCCCGCCGTCGAGGAGCAGCGGGGTCGCACCGGAGGTCACGCGGTCCAGGAAGGCGCTCACCGGGACACCGCTCCTGCGACGAGCTCCCGGGTCACCGTCACCGCGCGCATCGCGTTCTCCGCGTAGGCCGCGCCGATCTCGCTGGCCCAGGCGGGGGTCGTCGGCGAGCCGCCCACGATCACGCGCGTCGTCTTCGGCAGGTCGCTCGCTGCTACGGCCTCGACGAGCGTCTTCTGCCAAGTCATCGTGGTGGTGAGCAGCGCCGAGGCCCCCACGACGTTCGCCCCGACCTCGCGCGCCTTCGCGACAAAGGCCTCCACCGGCACGTCGGTGCCGAGATCGAAGACCTCGAAGCCGTTCGCGGCCAGCAGCGTTCCGACGAGTGTCTTGCCGATGTCGTGGAGGTCCCCCTGCACCGTGCCGATGACCACGCGGCCGAGCGCCTGCTCCGACCCGCGCCGCAGCGCCAGTGCGGGCCGGATCACCGCCATGGCGGCCTTCATCGCCTCGGCCCCCTGCACGAGCTCGGGCAGAAAGTACTCGCCCTCTTCCCAGAGCTCGCCCACCCGCCGGATCCCGGCCGCGAAGCCGTCCTCCACCGCGGGCAGCAGGTCCGCGCCGCTCGCGACCACCGCCTCGGCGAGGGCGCGCGCGGCGTCGACGTCCCCGTCGATCACGGCCTGTTTCATCTCATCGTGGCTGGGCGTGGACATCTCCAGTTCTCCTTACTCGGATGGGGCAGGGTCGGGCTCGAGGTTCTCGCAGCGCTCCGGGGTCTCTGCCGGGCGACGCTTGCGCCAGTAGAGGTAGACCGGTATGCCCGTGGCCACCAGCCCGAACCCGGCCAGGCTCTCCCACGGGCGGTCGACGAGGCCGTTCACCAGCGCGAGCCCGGTCCCCGCGATGTAGACCAGCGGCGTCACCGGGTAACCCCAGACCCGATAGGGTCGGTGCGCTCCGGGGTACTTCGCGCGCAGGACGTACACGGCGGCGCCGGTCGCGACGTAGAAGGCCATCGCCGCCGACATGGCGAAGGTGAAGAGCTGATCGTACTTCCCCGACAGCGCGAGGAGCACGGACCAGATCCCCTGCGCCCAGATGGCCGCGGCCGGCGTGCCGCGCGTCGGGCTCACCTTGGCCAGGGCGGGCAGAAAGACCCCGTCCCGCGCCATGGCGAAGTAGGCCCGCGGGCCGGTGAGGATCATCGCGTTCATGCTGCTGAAGGTGGAGGCGAGCACGACGAGGACGAGCACCACCGCCCCTCGCGGACCGAGGAGGGAGGTGGTCGTCACCTCCGCCACGCGCACCGTGTCGGTGAGGCGCGCGATCGGGATCACCGCCACGTAGACGTAGTTCACGAGCACGTAGAGGCCCGATACGAGGAGCGTGCCGATGAGCAGCGAGAGGGGGAGGTTGCGCCGCGGATTCTTCACCTCGCCCGCGGCGAAGGTGATGCAGCTCCAACCGTCGAAGGCCCAGAGCACGGCGATGAGCGCCACGCCGAGGTGACTGAGCGGCGGGATCCCCGCGGAGCCCGGAGCAGCGATGCCTCCCGCGCCTAGGGAAAGGCCCTTCTGCTGCACCACGACGGTGCCCACGAGCCCGAGCCCGAGGATGGCCACGATCTTCGCCGCGCTGAAGACGTTCTGCAGGCGCGCGCTCTCGCGCACCCCGCGCGCGTTGAGCCACGTGAGCAGCAGCACCGAGGCGACCGAGCTCGCGACCTTCGGCAGACTCGGAAAGAAGTATCCCAGGTACTCGGCGAAGCCGGCCGAGACGGCGGCCACCGAGCCCGAGTAGATCACCATCAGGCAGGCCCAGCCGAAGAGAAAGGCCGGGAGCTTGCCGAAGGCCTCGCGCAGAAAGACGTACTGGCCGCCCGCGGTGGGCATCATTGCGCCGAGCTCGGCGAAGGTGAGCGCCCCCGCGAGGCAGACCAGCCCCCCCGCGGCCCACACCGCCAGGATCCACCCCGGGTGCGGCAACGATCGGGCGATCCCCCCCGTGGTGAGGAAGATCCCCGACCCGATGACCATCCCGACGACGATCATCACCGAGTCGAAGAGCGAGAGCTGCCGCGTGAGCGCGGACTCCTCCGAGAAGACGCCTCGTTCGGTCGGTGTTCCCATCCCGGCCTCCACCTTAGCCCACCTTGTTGTCCGTGACTCGCGCGGCGCCCCTCATCCCGGCCGCAGCCAGCGCGCGTAGGTTTCCTTCAAGAGCGTCTGAAAATGGTGGACGCCCTGCTCCATTTCTACCGAGAAGCGGCCCTGGTCGTAGGCCCGCGACCCGAGCCCGCGCTGCACGTGCTCGCAGATCAGGCGGTCTTCGGCCTGCACCTCGTCGCTGTAGGCCAGGTCCCCGGCGATGCGCTCGGCCTGGCCGGGCCCCGTCGGGTCGTCGTAGTAGGTCCAGAAGATGACCTTGCACCGGTCGTGCGCGACGGGCACGACCAGGTTCACCTGCAGCCGGTCCCCGAGGAGGTTGAGCATCAGGTTGGGCCAGATCCAGTAGTAGAAGGCCTCGCCCCCCGCTCCTTGCGTGTAGACGTCGTCCTTGCCGGCGCGGATCGGGCTCTTCTGCAGCGAGTAGCTCGGGTAGAGCTCCGTCACGTACTCCTGCACGTCGAGGAGCTGGTTCAGAGCCGGGTGCACGAGGGGGACGTGGTACCCCTCGAGGTAGTTCTCCACGTAGACCTTCCAGTTCGCCTGCACGTCGTAGTCCACGCGCCGCGCGAAGCGCTTCGTCCCGATCCGGTTCGGGCGGAGCTGCTCGACGATGCCGCCGAGCCGCGTCTCGAGCGTCTCGGTGCTGCGCGACAGGTTCACGAAGACCAGCCCCTCCCAGAGGGCGACCTGGATCGGCACGAGCCCGTAGTCCTTGCGGTCGAAGAGCTCCACCGCGTTCCACTTCGGGATGCCGCGGAGCGACCCGTCGGTGAGGTAGGTCCAGCCGTGGTACTTGCACTGCAGCGCCTTCACGCAGCCGGCGTGATCGAGGGCCAGCGGTCCGCCCCGGTGCCGGCACACGTTGTAGAAGGCGCGCAGCAGGCCGTCGCGATCGCGGAGCACGATCACGGGCTCGTCGGCCACGGTGCAGGTGAAGTACTGCCCCGGCTCGTCGAGCTGCGCGGCGTAGCCCACGCTCTGCCAGGTGGCGGCGAAGATCGCCTCGCGGTCCAGCTCGTGAAAGCGCGGGTCGATGAACCAGGCCGAGGGATTCGTCACCGCCTGGGTCAGCGGCAGCGTGCGCAGGGTCTCGGGGGTCAGATCCGCAAAGAGCGTCTTGGAGAGGGTGGGCTTCATCGGCGCTCCGAGGTGGCGGTCGGGGTCCGGGCTAGCGAGGCGCCTTGGGCCGCGCCGCTTCGACGATCCGCTCGACCTGGCGCTTGCCGCGCGCCTGCCAGAGCGCCAGGTACTGCCCGCGATTCAGCTCGACCGCGCTCTGCCGGTCGGCGGGGATGTACTGGTACGTGGACTCGTCGTGGTTCGGAGCGGCGCCGAAGGCTTCCTTGCCCCGCCCACGGTACTTGATCGATAGCTGGGCCACCACGTAGCCGCCGCCCGGGAGCTCGCGGCCCTGGTAGCCCTTCTCGGTCGCGTCCACCACGCCCCAGTCGCGCTGCACGGCGCTCAGGCGCTTCGCGCCGAGCTGGACCGCGGTGGTCTTGGTGCCCGTGATCCCCCACGACTCGCGGAAGTCGAGCTCCGCCTGCCCGCGCTTGAAGCGGTAGGTCCAGCGCCCGCCGCCAAAGCTGGAAAAGATCTCGCGGAGGATCTGTTGCACCTCGGCCTGAGGCGTGGGGCGCGGCTCGATGACGTGGTCCGTACGACGCGCGGCGAAGCGCAGCTCCCACGCGGGGGGCTGAAAGCTCGGTAGGGCGACCAACCCGGCGAGCTGGATCAGGTTGCCGTGGATCGCGTCGTGGGCCTGGCGCAGGCCGCGCGCGTGTTGCTCGCGGGCCTCGCGCTCGTTCCACGGCACGTTGTCGGTGCTGAACATCCCGCTGTGGAAGAACCACTCCCCCTGGTCGAAGGCCTCGCCGATCACCGCGAGCTGCGGGGCGGCGAGCTGATGCACGAGAGAGGTGACTCGTGGCGTCTGCGCGCGGCGGACGCCCTCTTCGCCGTAGCGCGCGAAGAGCTGGCGGAGGTAGGCGACGGGGGTCAGACCCTCGGAGCTGCCGGCGCTGGAGGCGGCTTTGGCGCCCATCGCCGGGCCGGCCCCGAGGAGCAGGCTGCAGAGGAGCGTCAGGCCACGGAGGGTACGGACTTCGGACGTGCGAAGCATGGCTCGGATCTCCGGGATGACGGGTCGCCCGGGGACCTTTGCAAGCTGCGGACCGGAACGGCTCCTTCGTCGGGGCTCGTTATTATTGGAGGTTACCCGGTCCGGGCGGGCCATGCGGTGCCACGGCAGGCTCCAGGCGACAGCCGTTGCCGCCAGGCGGGCCCGCAGTTTGCCGTGCGGCGGGCCCGGAGCGCTTCTGGAAATCGGTCGATCGGCGGGCCCGGAGGCCACCTTCCGTTCGCGCGGCGCGCAGCGGCTCGGGCTCGCCCTGGGCGCCCAACGGTGCACTTACGCAAGGTTCGCCGCCAGGCGGGTCGCGTCGGCATCGGCACGGCGGTTGCTATGAGGCATCCCAAAGTCGACGAACCTTCGTTTAGGGAGTGGACCATGAGCCATCTCGGATGGATGCGTGCGGTGCTGCTGTCCTCGGCGCTGCTCGGCTGCGGCGGGCCCCGCGGGGCGGCCGGGGAGTCGGAGCGCCGCGCCTCGAGCCTCGAGAGCTGCTCGAAGATCGCCTTCCCCCTCGACGCGTACTACGCCGCGCAGCAGGCGGAGACCTGGCGCTGCGCCGACGGAAACGGCGTCGCCAAGGCCGGCGGGGTGGCGTGCACCAAAGCGGGCGCTCTCACGCAAGGAGCCGTCATCTATCGCTACGCGCCGCTCGCCCCGATCGTGGCGAGCCTCCTGGACGTGCAGGGCTGCACCCTCGGCGCGAAGCTCGAGTACTACGGCCTCATCGATCCGGTGAAGAACCTGCCGGGCGACACCGCGGCCTTCAACAGCGTCGTGACGGAGCTGCAGGCGGCCCTGCCCAAGACCGGTTCCGCGGACTGCCCGTCGGGCGTCTTCTGGGCGGCGAACGTGCCGGGCAGTGGTGGCGCGGTGGAGCGCTTCGTCTGCGCGGACCACTTCTCGGCCAGCGTGGTGACGCCGCAGCCCGCGTCGGCCTTCGACCCGGGGTGCGTGGCCAAGTTCCAGACCTTCACGCAGAACACGGACTACAACCAGCGCTGGGAGCTCCCGGTGAACGTCCGCACCTGCTACCGGAACTGGCTCGGGAAGATGACCTGTCCCATAGCAGGCTTCGTCTACTACGGGCAGGGCGTTACGACCTACGGGACGTTGCCGGTGCTCGGCTTCGGCACCACCGCCGAGACGCTCACCCAGCAGGACTGTACCCTCGGCGCGAAGCTCGAGGCCTTCGGGCTCGTGCCGAAGGCGAAGAACCTGCCGGCCGACGCGTCCGTCTTCAACGCCACCGTCACCGAGGTACTCGCGGGCCTCAACTCCGCCTCGGGGAATGCCTGCTCCGGCGGCGCGGGGTGGAAGGTGGTGAACACGCCCTGGGTCGTCGGCGGCAAGACCCTCGAGGGCTTCGTCTGCGCGGACTTCTTCTCGGGCGCCGAGCCCGCCGCCGACGGTGGCGAGGCGGCGCCGCTGCCCCCGGCCGACCTCACCGTCGGTCAGGTCACGGTTTCGTTCGCCTCCGGCGCGTGCGGCGAGATGTGGCCCACCTTCACCAACACGGGCACGACCAAGACCGAGGTGGAGGTCTCCTGGATCGAGGAGAAGAAGCCCAGCTGGCCCGGCGTGCGCTGCACCCTGCCCATCGGGGCGGGCAAGGCTGTGACCGACTGCGAGGTGACCGATGTGAAGGGCGGCGGCCTGCGGACCCTGACCTTCACCGCGACGACGAAGGACGCCACCGCGACCACCAAGGTCGGGATGCTCTGCGCGAACTGAGGGCCAGCCGCGCTCCTCAGATCTCGAGCCCGCCCGCAGGCCGCCCCGCGGGCGGATTGGGCTTGGTGGGCAACGGCTGCCCCTTGAAGCGTGGGTCGATGCGCACCACGAAGCCCTTGGCCCCCATCGCCTCGGCCAGGCTGCGCTCCCCGGTGAAGGTGATGATCGCCACGTCTCCTCCGCTCGCCCCGACGAGCTTCTTCACCGCGTCCACGATCTCGGTCTTCTGCACCGCGCCCCCGGCGAAGCACGGATAGAAGGCCGGGACGAAGACCACCCACATCCCGAGCGTCACCCAGGCTAGCGGCATCTGCGGGTAGCAGAGGTACTTGCGCCAGCGCGTGCGGTAGTCGGGAAAGGCTCCACTGGCCTGCGCGAGGTCGAACTTGCCCAGGATCTGGTGACCGTAGCCCGAAGCCACGCCGAGCACGTGGTCCTTGTAGGTCAGCCCCACCGGCAGCGAGTCCACGAGCACGCGCACGTGGGCGGGCCCCGGGCTTGGATCTCGCGCTGCCTGGCGAAAGCGGTCGGTGATGGCCTGGTCGCGCGCCAGGTCGAACTCGCCGGTGGAGCGGAAGTTCGTGCGGAAGTGCGTCGAGGCGCAGCCGGTGGCGAGCACGACCGGCAGGAGCAGGCACAGGGTTGCGGCGGATCTCACGGGGACGGCCTCCTGGTTCGGAACAGCGGTCCGACCCATGCGGGTCTCGCAGAGAATCGGCGCCGCCGTCAAGAGGGGCCGCCGTCAGGAGGCGCGTCGCAGGAAATCTTCGCCGCCCCGGCGGGGCGGGGCCTGCTGCGCGGTTCTCAAGCCAGCCCGAGCAGGCGCGAGAGAAGGAGCACCGCGCCCGGAATGATGACCAGACCGACGAGGTCCAGCACCGCTCCGTGCCGCAGCATGGCGGTGATCGGGACGCAGCCCGAGCCGTAGACGATCGCGTTCGGGGCGGTCGAGACGGGGAGGAGAAAGGCCATGCTGGCGGTCAGCGCCGAGCTGACGGCCGGAGCCACGGGGCTGATCCCCGCCGCCTTGGCCGCGGCGATGGCCAGCGGACAGACCATGGTCGTGGCCGCCACGTTGGAGGTGGTTTCGGTCAGCGCCATGGCGGTCGCTCCGAAAAGATACGAGAGCGCCGCCGGAGAGCGGGCGTGCGTGAGCCCCACGATGGCCTGGCCCACGTACTTCGAGAGCCCCGTCTTGAACATCGCGTCCCCGAGCGAGAGTCCGCCGCCGAAGAGGAGCAGCGTGCCCCAGTCGATGCGGGCCGCGTTGTTCCAGGTCATCGTGTACTGCCGCTGCCGCCAGTCCACGGGCAGCACGAAGAGCAGGAGCGCGCCGAGGAGCGCGACGACTCCCTCGGGCAGATAGCGCTGCGTCGTGCGGTAGAGCGGCGCGTCCGTGCCGAGGAAGAGGGCCAGGAGCCCCGGCAAGACCCAGAGCGCGACCGTGACGAGGAAGGCGATGAGCACGTTGCGCTGCGCGCTGGTCCAGGGGCCGAGGGCGCGGCGCTCTTCGGCCACATGCGACGTGCTGCCGGGAATCTGCTCGGATTCTGGGGGGAGCGCGAGGCGCAGGTAGACGAGGAGCGTGGCCAGCATGACGAGCATGATCGGTGTGGCCATCACCATCCACTGGAAGAACGAGATGCGGATGCCGGCGAGCGACTCGAGCTGGCCGATGGCCACGAGATTCGGCGGCGTGCCGACGGGCGTCGCGATGCCGCCGATCGAGGCGCCGTAGGCCACCACCAGCATCAGCGCCGTGCCGTAGCGCAGCCGCGAGAGGTCCACGGTTCGCCCCTCGGCGCTCGAGAGGAGCTGCGAGAGGGCCGAGAGGATGCTCATCCCGATGGGGTACATCATGGCGGCGGTCGCGGTGTTCGAGAGCCAGGCCGACATGCCGGCGGTGATGAGACCGAAGACGACGAAGATGCGCGTGCTGGTGGCCGAGACGGCCGGGCGGGCCAGGATGGCGAAGGCGAAGCGTCGGTCGAGGCGTGTGGCGTACATGGCCTCGGCCAGGATGAAGCTGCCGAGGAAGAGAAAGATGATCGGGTCGCCGAAGGGAGCGAAGGTCTCGGCGGCCTTGCCGACGCCGGTCACGACGCAGAGGCTCGGGCCGAGGAGCGCCGTGATGGGCAGCGGCACGGCCTCGGTGGCCCACCAGATGAGGACCCACGCCAGCACCGCGGCCAGGCGCGCCGCGGGGAGCGGCAGGCTGGCGGGCGGGAGCAGCACGAGGAGGGCGAAGGCGAGCGGACCCAGGAAGAGGCCCAGGGTGCGGCGAACGTATTCGAAGCGGATCTCGGCCGGCGAGAAAGTCTCGCGCGCCTCGAAGAGATCCTGGTAGCGCTTACGGTCGGACATGGGGGCGCCTCCGCGCGCGGCCACTCTACGCGAGAGGCGAGGAGGGCGTCGAGCGGGCGCTTACGGGCAGGTGCAGTTCATCTTGGCTAATAGGCAGAGCTTCTCCGTGCTCAACCACTTCGCCGGGAGCGGGCTAGGTACCGGGCATTGGTTGCCGGTGGCGATCACCTTGTCGTAGCGCCAGTCGGTGACAGAGGCGTAGCCGACGTAGCGGGAGCCATTCCAGAGCGTAGCGAAGCGGTGCAGGCGTACCGTCTGGCGGTACGCGGTCCAGAAACGGTTCTGTGGCACCACGACGGTCGGGCTCGTCCCGGTTGTCGTGGAAGAGACCTTGGCGCTCACGTCGAGGCCAAAGACCGTGGAGAGGTTCAGGCTGGCGCTGGGGTTGGCGCAGCCCGGCGCGCTGATGACGACCTCGCGCGCATGCTCCTCGGCCCGATCCTCGGTGTAGGCCACTGGTTTTCCGTCCCCGAGGCGGCACCCGGTCACCGCGACCGCATCCCGAATCTCCCCGACGATCGCCACGCCATCGTACTCGCCTCTCGACGGACAGCCGCTTCCGCCCTCGACGCACTTGCCGCGCACGCACGTCGTCGATGGGCCGCAGGTTTGGCTGGTTTGCCAACGTTGGTCGCGCCCGCAGGTCTGGGCTGCTTCGCCCGCGCAACGCAAAGCGCCCACGAGGTCGCAAGGGCAACCGGCTCCACCACCCTGGTCCCTCGACGCTCCTCCTGCGTCGGTCGTCGCGCGGCGCTCGCACAGGCTCTGCGCGTTGCAGACGAGCTGCGCGTAGCAGGTCCCGTTGGCGAAGCACGGCTCGCCTTCGTTGCCCTCGCCGGCGGGGGTCGTGCTCGTGCATCCGCAGGCGAGCGAGAGCAAGACGACCATCGATCCCCACGCTGACGGGCGGCGGCGCGTCATCGTCCGTCGCCGAGGCGCAGCTCGATCATCTGGAAGTGGACGGCCTTGGGGCTCAGGCGGCCCGAGGCCGCGCGGTCGAAAAGGTCGGCGCGCAGCACGGGGTACGAGCCCGCGTCGGCCGTGTAGAACAGGAGCTGGAGCTTGTAGTAGTCGGCGGCGGCGAGCCCCGCTGCTGCGGCTGCGCCCTCGAGCTCGCGCACCGCGCCGGTGAAGCTCTGGCTCCCCTTGGCCAGCCGGCCGAGCGTGTGGTTCTCCACGAGCGAGCGGGCCAGCTTGATCTCCGCCGGGCTGCAGCCGAGCTGCCAGAGGACCGGCGTCATGGCGGCGAGGCTGTGCTCCTCGTGGGGCACGAGCTGCTTCGCGGCCTCGGTGCGGCTCAGGAGCCCGCGTCCGATCTGG
Source organism: Deltaproteobacteria bacterium (assembly GCA_020848905.1). NCBI lineage: Bacteria > Pseudomonadati > Myxococcota > Myxococcia > Deltaproteobacteria bacterium. Next base: position 22,772 of record JADLHG010000073.1, on the reverse strand, counting down.
GTGAGCAGCGAGCGCGCTTGCTCGAGCGTGCGCGGCTTGCCCACGTCGTGCAGGGCGAGGGCGAGGGCCAGGACGCGGCGCGGGTTGATCTCGGGGTGGCGCGCGGCGAGGCCGGTCAGATCGACGTGGGGCAGTTGCTCGGTGAGCACGCCGAAGGCCTTCTCCGTGTGCTCGCGCACCGTGTAGCCCTCCCAGGTGCCCGAGCGGCGATCCAGCGCCTGCGTCGCCTGCGGGAAGTGGCGGGCGAGGTAGCCCAGCACCGCGGTCCCGTCGAGCTGCCGGGCCGCGAAGAGAGCGTGCAGCTCGGCGTGCCCGGCGCGCCGGCTCTCGCTCGCCTGTGGGCCCGCCAGGCCACGCACCTCGCCGCTGACGGCGTCGTAGGTGAAGGCGGTCGCGCGGGCGGTCCCGACGGAGGGCGCGCGGCGGCCGGGGCGCGAGGATTCGCGCACCCGCACCAGCGCCTGGTTCAGCACCGAGCCGGGACTGCGGTCGGTGACCACGAGCTGCGGCGCCCCGACGAGCGGCGCGAACGAGGCCGCGGGGTAGTCCGGGTCTTCCTGCCACCCGCCGAAGATGAGTCCCGTCGCATTGCGCACGTCCTGCAGCGCGCTCGCCTCGGCGCTCCCCCGCCTCGCCCACGAGAGCTGGGGCGCCACGGTCCGGATGCCGCGACGGTCCACCTCGTCCTTGGGCAGGAGGATCTCGACGATCGTGTCGCGCAGCGACACCTCGGTGCTCGGGGCGCGCAGCATGAATTCCGCCGCCTGCTCGAGGCCGCAGCCCACGAACTTCCTCGCCGAGGCGAGCTCGGTGAAGAGGTAGAAGCCGTCACCGAACTGCCAGGTCTGGTTGGAGGTGGCCCAGCGCGAGGCCTTGCTCGTGTCCTGGTAGGCCGCCGCGCGCTTCGCCGAGCAGACCCGGTAGGTCACGTAGTACTTGCGGCCGGCGACCGTGGTCACCCGCAGGCCCGGGGCGCTGACGGCCGGTCGGTTGGCCGTCGGCTGAGCGGCGTGCCCGAGCGGGGACCCGAGGGCGAGCAGGGACGCGAGGGCGAGCAGGGCGGCCGCTAGACTGGCCAGGGAGCGACGGCGGGGCACGGGGATCCTCCACATCTCGACGGTGGAAAGTGCAACGGCCAGGCCAGTGGTCATGGCGGGACAAGTACGCGAAGATGCGACGGTTGGAGATCGGTCGGGCCCCCGCAGGCCGTGAATGGAGCCGCCGCGGGGCGTTCGATTCTCGGTGACGGTGTGCTGGGCTCGAGCGCCCGCCGCCCAGCGGTCGGCTGCCTCGCCGCTACCGGACGCAGCGCAGGTAGAGCTTCGTGGCCTTGCTCTGGGTGTTGCTGTTGCCGTGGTAGAAGTCGACCTGCCAGCCGGAGCCTGGCGTGCCGGCGGAGGGCGTCGCGCTCCAGAAGCGGTCTTCGAGCGGACTCTGGGGGCGGGGGAAGGCGGCGGGGTCGAGCGCCCAGTTGTAACGGCTCCGGTCCACGAGCGACTCGAGCTCGGAGATCGACGGCATTCGCCACCCGGTACCCTCGGTCGACAGCTTTCCACAGGCCGCCGCGGCGTCGCTCCAGGCGACGAGCTGGGCGCTCGGATGCCGCTGCCAGGTGAGCTTGGTCACCCCGTCGTGCACCGTCTCGGCGGTCACCGTGTAGCGGCCCGGGGGCGCGTCCGTGCGTCCGTCTCTAGCGAGCCAGCCGAGCGCGACGACGCCGAGCACCACGGCGACGGAGCGGCGAGCTCGCCTCTTCATCGCACGCACCTCACACGACTCGGGTGGTTGACATCGTTCGGGCTGGTCACGCCGTAGAGAAATCCCACGATCCACCCGTACCCGGCGTCGCGCGCTACCGGCGTCGCGCTCCAGCTCCAGTTGTCATCGACCGTCGAGGGCGTTTCCGGAAAGACCGTGCTGTCGATGGCCGGGTTCGTGTTGGCGCGCTCCACGATGGAGAGGAGCTCGACCGTCGTCGGCACGCGCCAGTCGTCGTGGCCGGCGAGGCGCAGTCCGGCGCAGTAGTCCTTGGCCTGCTGGAGTGTGAACGTGCCGCCCGGCACCGCGCGCTGCCAGACCAGGCAGGTATGGGTGTCCACGACGGCGTCGTCCGTCGTGGCGTAGGAGGTGGCTGGGGTCGGGATGGGTTTCGGCACCCAGGCCATCCACTCGGCAGGCGCCGGCCGCGCACCTCCCGCGCAGGTGCAGCCGCTGGCTTCCGCCACGCAGAGCCCCGCGCAGGCCCGCCTTCCGAGGCCGCACCTGCCGCCGTCGGCTCCCGCGTCGGCGAGGCGCTGGTCCGCCGCGGCATCATGCGTCCGTGCGTCGACGGGAGGCGCGCCGGTGTCGGGAACTGTCGGGGAGGGGGCCTTGGCACAACCCGCGACGGAGAGCGCGGTGAAGGCCGCGAGGGCGAGGAGGGGCGGCACGAGTCTACGCGTCATCCGGTCACCATCATCAGAGCGGCGCGAGCATGCCACGATTCCTCGGTCAGCGCGTCAGCTCGAGCACCAGGCCCGGCGCCTCGCCCCTGAATCCGGCCCGCTCGAGGAGCGGTCGCAGCGCCGAGAGCAGCGCGGGCTCGCCGTCTACCTCGTCCACCCGGATCGAAAGCCTTCGTCGCTCGCGCGCCACCGTGCGGAGGCCGTCGCGAAAGGCCGCGAGGAGCGTCGCCTCGCCCTCGCCGGCAAAGGTCGAGACGCGACGACCGCTCCCCGAGACCACGAGCGCCGGTCGTCCTCCGAGGAGCACGAGCTGCGTACCGGCTCGCCTAGCGGGGCCGGCGAGCTCGGGGCGCCGCAGCTCGGGCCACGCCAGCAGGCTCCCGTAGGGACACGCGGGGTCCGAGGTGCCGAGGAGGGTCAGCTCTTCGTCGCCGCCATCGCGCGCCTCGCGCAGGCCATCGATCGCGCCGGGCAGCGCGTACTGCAGCCCTCCTGCGCCCTCCACGAAGTAGCCGCGTCGCACGCGACCGTGCGCTTCGAGCTCGCGCAGGATCGGGGCGAGACGCGCGAAGCCCCCCTCGAGCCCCTCGGCCGCGACCACGCCCGGCGTGACCAGGCCGTAGCGCTCGAGCAGAAGCTCGGTCCAGGCCAGAGCTCGCGCGGTGGGCGGCGTCTCCGGGCTGGCGAGCGAGGCCACGGTAGACCAGCGCCCGGAGGTGGTCTGCACGCCCGACGGCGCACGGCGGGGACGGCCGCCTCGCCGCAGTCGCGCAGCCGAAGCGCGGCGGATGGTCCCGAGGTGTTCGGCGAGCGGGGCGAAGGTGTCATTCGTTACCAGGCCGGCGAAGACGAGCTCCCAGAGCGCCTGGTGGAGCTCGGCCGGGGGGACCTCGGGGAGCGCCTGGCGCAGCGCCACGGCGAAGGAGGCGCCGTGGGAAGCGAGGAATACGAGGATGTGTTCATGAATCGGCGTTCTATATTCCGCCGGGAGTTCCGTCGCCGCCGGCTCGAGGAGCTCGCGGGCCCGCTCCCGGCGAAAGAGGCGGACCCGACCGTCTCGCCGTCCCAGGGCGCCGGCGCCCACCCAGACGAGCTCTCCCGCGGCCCCGAGCTCGTCGAGCTGAGCCGGGCGAAAGCCAGCCACGCGCGCCGGAAGGACGCGGCCGAGGAGCTCCGAGAGGGGCAAGGCGAGTCCTTCCAGCTGGGTCACCGCGCGTCGCAGCGCGGGGAGGCCGCCGGCGGGACTATCGAGCCCCTGCCACCGCGGGAGGAAGCGCGCGACCGCCTCGGGGCCGACCGGCGCGACCGCGTTTCGGAGCCGCGCCAGCGATCGCCTGCGGAGCAGCGGCAGGACCTCGACGTGACACCATTCCGGCGCGGTGCCTCCCGGAAGCAGCTCGGCGTGGACAAGCTCCCCGCGGGCGACGAGGGCGCGCAGGAGCGCCTCCACCGCGGCGACGGGGAGGGCGTAGCGGTCGGCGAGCGTCGCGGCGTGGAAGGGACCGCGGCGTCGCGCCTGGCGTAGGAGGAGCCCCTCGAGCGCCTCGGGGACGGGTTCGAGGAGCGCGGCGGGAAGCTCGCCCGGCAGGGTCACGCCGAGCCCGTCGCGATAGCGCGCGGCGTCCTCCACCGCCACAAAGCGAGCGTCCCCTCCAATAGGGAGCGCGAGGGCGCGGCCGTCGACCCGGAGGTCCTCGAGCCAGGGGCGGGGGTCTTCGCTCGTACGGGCCTCGACCTCCGCGAGCGATAGATCTCCCACCTGTCGCAGCAGATCGTGCAGCTCGTCGGCGGTACGAGCGCGCCGCTCGGAGCTCAGACGCTGGAGCTCCTCCTCCACCTCGCCCACCGCCTGGCCGTCGAGCAGGTCGCGTAGCGCCTCCTCTCCGAGGAGCTCGCGCAGGAGCGTGCGGTCAAGGGTCAAGGCCTGCGCCCTGCGCTCCGCCGCGGGAGCGTCTCCCTCGTAGAGGTAAGCCGCCACGAAGGCGAAGACGAGGCCGCGGGCGAAGGGAGAGGGCGTGCGCGTCTCGACCTCCTCGAGCCGCACCTTCCGGGAGCGGATCGCGCCGAGGAGCTCGAGAAGGGCCGGCAGGTCGAAGACCTCCTTCAGGCACTCGCGGTAGGTCTCGAGGACGATCGGGAAGCGAGGATGCTTGAGCGCGACGCCGAGCAGCTCCCGCGCGCGCTGTCGCTGGGACCAGAGAGGGGCCCGCTGTCCGGCGCGTCTGCGCGGGAGGAGTAGCGAGCGGGCGGCGTTCTCGCGAAAATGGGCGGCGAAGAGCGGCGCGTGTCGCAGCTGTTCGACGAGCAGCGGCTCCACCTCCTCGGGAGAGAGGACGAGGTCGTCCGCCCCGGGGAGCGCCTCGGGCTCGGCCCCCGAGAAGCGCAGGACGATCCCGTTGTCCGTGTAGACCGACTCGACCGAGAAGCCGGCACGGTGCGACAGGCGGGCTTCGAGCAGCAGGGCCCACGGCGCGTGGAGGCGCGCCCCGAAGGGAGAGAGGATGCAGAGGCGGAAGTCGCCGAGCTCGTCGCGAAAGCGCTCCACGGTGATCGCGCGATCGGTGGGCAGGGTGCCCGTGGCCTCCTTCTGCTCGGCCAGGTACGCGAGCAAGCGGTCGGCAGCCGACAGGTCCAGGCGGTGGCGCTCGACGAGCCGGGCTCGCGCCTTCGCGGGTGGCAGCGCGGCCAGCTCGCGGACGAAGGCGCCGATGGCGCGTCCGAGCTCGACGGGGCGACCCGGTCCCTCGCCCTTCCAGAAGGGCATCTTCCCGGGCTCGCCGGGGGCGGGGCGCACGATGACCTCGTCGCGCTGGATGGCCTCGATGCGCCAGCTCGAGGCGCCGAGGAGAAAGACCTCGCCGACGCGGGACTCGTAGACCATCTCCTCGTCCAGCTCGCCGACGCGCGGGCCCCCCTCCCCGAGGCGCACCGCGTACAGACCGCGGTCCACGATCGTCCCGGCGTTCACGAGGCTGATCGTGCGCGCCCCGGGGCGAGCGGTGAGCTCGTCGCGTCGCCGGTCCCAGACGAGGCGCGGTCGCAGGTCGGCGAACGCGTCCGACGGATAGCGCCCGGCGAGCATCTCCAGCACGGCGTCCAGCGCGTCGCGGGAGAGCCCGCGAAAGCTCGCGGCGCGCGTGACCACCCGCAGGAGGTCGCTCGCTCGCCAGGGCTCGACCGTCACCATCCCCACCACCTGCTGCGCCAGCACGTCCAGGGTGCGGTCCGGTACCTGGAGCTCTTCGATGGCGCCGCTGAGGGTGCGCTCCGCCACGACCGCGGTGTTCAGGAGGTCCCCCGGGCTCTTGGCGAAGACCAGCCCGCGACTCGTCTCGCCGACGGAGTGGCCCGCGCGACCGAGGCGCTGCAGGGCCTGCGTCACGGCGGCGGGAGCCTCGACCTGGATCACCAGATCGACGGCGCCCATGTCGATCCCGAGCTCCAGCGAGCTCGTGGCTACCATGCCGCGGAGCGCGCCGGTCTTCAGGGCCTCCTCCGCGACGCGGCGCTGCTCGCGGGCCAGGCTCCCGTGGTGCGCGAGCACGAGCTCCTCGCCGGCGAGCTCGTTCAGGGCCCGCGCGACCCGCTCGGCCACGCGCCGGCTGTTCACGAAGACGATCGTGCTCCGGTGCGCGCGGATCTCCGCCAGAAGCTCGGGGATCAGGATGGGCCAGACGCCCGCTTGCGGCGTGGGCTCGGCCTGCGGCAGGCGCACCGCCAGCTCGAGGCGCGGGCGTTCGGCGGCGTCCACGACCGTGACGGGCCGGTCCCCGCCGAGGTAGGCCGCGACGCGTTCGAGGGGACGCATGGTGGCCGACAGGCCGATGCGCTGCGGGTCGCGGGCGGTGAGGCAGGCCAGTCGCTCGAGCGAGAGCGCGAGATGCACGCCACGTTTCGACGGGGCGAGCGCGTGGATCTCGTCCACTACCACCGTTTCGACGGTGCGCAGCGTCTCGCGCGCGGCGGAGCCGAGGATGAGGAAGAGGGACTCGGGCGTGGTGATGAGCACCTCGCCGGGCGCGCGAGCCTGGCGCCGGCGCTCGCTGGCCGACGTGTCACCCGTGCGCACGTCCAGCTCCACGTCGCGGCAGGTCAGGCCCTCGTGGGTCGCCAGGCGCCGGATCCCCTCGAGGGGCGCGCGCAGGTTGCGCTCCATGTCGGCCGCCAGGGCCTTGAGCGGCGAGAGATAGAGGACGCGGACCCCCGGGTGAGCGGGCCGGGGCGCGCGGATCAGCCGGTCCAGGCAGGCGAGGAGCGCGGCGAGCGTCTTGCCCGTGCCGGTGGGGGCGACGAGCAGGGCGTGCTCGCCTCGGGCGAGGACGGGCCAGCCGAGCTCCTGCACGCGAGTGGGCGCGCCGAGCGTCTCGGCGAACCAGCGGCGCGTGGCCTCGCCGAAGCCCGGCAGGGCCTGCTCATGCGTCGGCGGATTGGACGAGGCTCGGGGGCGGCGCGGCATGCGAGACGTAGTATGCCCCGGAGCTTCGTGGAACGGGGGAGAGCGTGCGTCGCCACGCGGCGCGGAGCAGCGCAGCGGCTCGGGCTGGCGCTTGGGCTAGTGCGGGTGCTCGGCCCAGTGGGTGGCCCCGCTCCAGTCCACGAGGATGACCGGCTCGTTGCCGACGACCCAGGCGTCGTGTCCGGCCGGGAGCGACGTCACCTGTCCGGGTTTGGCGTCGAACTCGGTACCGTCCGCCATCTTCACGTGGAGCGTCCCGGCGATGTGATACTGGAAGTGCGGCGCCTCGCACCACTCCGTGTGCGCGAGGGGCTTGATGTGTTCCGACCAGCGCCAGCCGGGCTCCAGCACGGCCCGCCCTACGACGCCGCCGCCGATGCGGACCAGCTCCATCCGGCCCTTCTCGAAGGTACGGACCTCGTCCGGCTTGAAGAGGCTCTTCTGCTCTGCAGTCCCCATGACCCACCTCCTTCCCCAATTCATAAATGTGGGAGCGGTATGAGGCCGCGGCCATAGGCCAAGGTGACCCTCGACGTGGTAGCGTCGATACTCATGAGATCCGACGACTTGGTATGGGGTGAGGCAGAACGCGACCGGCCTGCTACGTGGGCAGAGGGCCGGTGGAGGCTGGCCGCGTTCCTCGTGAGCTTCGTGGGGGCGGCCGTGGCCTGCGGTGCGGGGACCCCGGGGCCTGCGCCCGACAGTGGATCGAGCGCGCTTCCGGGCGACGGCGCGCGTTTCGATGGTCCCCCGGGGGCCGATGGGACCGCTCGGGATGGTGGCCTCGCCGACGGTCGCGTTTCCGACGGCAAGCGCTCCGACGGGGGAGGGCCGAGCGACGGGGCGGTGGCAGCGGACGCGCCGGCCCCCGCCGGCAAGACCTACGTGGTGGCGCTCGCCGGCAAGGACAGCAACCCCGGCACAGCCGCGGCACCCCTGCGCACGATCGGCAAGGCCCTGGCGCTGGCGGCGGCCGGGGACCTCGTCCTCGTGCGGCCAGGCACCTACGCCGAGCGCCTCTCCCTCGACGGCAAGCACGGGGTGCAGGGGCGGCCCATCACTGTCCTCGGGGACAGTCGGGACCCGAACACCTATCCGGTGATCGACGGCGGAGACCCGGGGTATGCGACCTCGTCGGACAAGCCCGCCGTCAGCATCGCCCGGAGCTCGTGGCTCACCTTCGAGCGGCTCAAGATCGTGAACTCCAGCAAGGCCTCCGTCTCGATCGCCGCGAGCGGCTACGTGGTCCTGCGCCGCCTGGTGCTCGACTTCCACGGCCAGGGTGTGCTCGTGAAGGACAAGGCCCATCACGTGCTGGTCGAGTACTGCGAGCTCTTCCAGAGCTACGGCCAGCAGACCTGGACCCAACTAAAAGGATCGAAGTGGGAGGGTGGCGCGTTCGTGTCGTTCGGCGGCGCCGGGATGCACGTCGTGCGCTTCAACCACATCCACGATGCGTTCAACGGTATCTATCTGTCCAAGGGATCTCGGACCGCTTCCTATCACGATGCGAACGTGTGGATCTATCGCAACCGCTTCGAGCGCATCGTAGACGACCCGTACGAGCCCGAGACCTACGCCTTCAATAATCACTTCTTCCATAACACGCTCGTGAACACCCATCGCATGATGTCGCTGGCTCCGGCCTACCTCGGACCGATATACTGCTACGCCAACGTCCAGACTCTCACCACCGACGTCACGGGCGAAGCGGCCTCGAAAGGCCGCCGCAACTCGGCCTTCAAGGTGGAGCTAAATAGCACCTTTCCCACGAACGGGGCGTATGTCTTCAATAACAGCATAGACGTGTCCACTCCTGGCGTGAACGGCTACGGCGTCGACCTCCTGGCCGCCGAGGTGCACAAGCTCTTCCACTACAACAATGCCTACCGGACCGAGAAGGTGACCATCTCCACGGCGCCCAGGCTCGTGGACGCGGAGCTCGATGCCGACATCTCGCAGACCAGCCTCGGGTACGCCGAGCCGAATGGGCTCTCGAACGCGGAGCCGGGCTTTTTGCGCACTACGCCCGAGGACTTCCGGCTCGGCAGCGCGGCGGCGGCCCGGGGTCGGGCGCGTGCGATCGTGCTCTCCGTCGGCTTCGCCTCCTCCGCGGTCGTGGCCGCCAAGGCCGACGTGGGGGCCTACCAGGCGGGGGAACAGGATTTCCGCGTCGTGCCCTCGCCCGTGTACGCGGTGCCGCCCGGGGGCGAAGATCCGTCGTTCGGCAGCGGGAACCTGCCTTGGCCGGCGGACGTCTACGGGGGGCCGCGGCCGCCGTCGGGACCGCGGCTCAAGTAACTCAGGGCCCGTGTCCGGGCCCCCGGCCCGCCGCCCCGGGCGCCGTTCACGCGCTCCCGGCGTCGGACTCCTGTGCTAACCTGCCTCCGCCATGAGACAGAAGTATGGGCACGTAGTAGTCGTCCTGCTCCTCGCGGCGGCGCCTCCAGGCGGGTGCGCGGGCACGCTGGAAGGGGGACCTGATTCGCGGGTCGTCGACGGGGCGGTGATCCGGGACGGCGGCGGAGGAGGAGCCGACGGGGCGCGGGACGGGCGGTCAGACGCGCCCTCCGGACCGGCAGACGGCGCGGTAGCAGATCGGGGAGATGCCGCGGCGGCCGGGGACCTCTTCGCACCCCTTCCGGATGGTGCGCCGCGCCTCGACGGTGCGGTGCCTCCTGCCGACCAGGGAGCGCCCGTGGCCGATCGTGGGACACCGCCCGCCGACAGCGCGAGTCCGGCTCCCGACCGCGCGACTCCGGCTCCCGACCAGCGCGTGCTGCTCCCCGACGCCGCCGCGGGGCAGATCCTGTGGGCCGCGCGTCACGAGACAGGGGATAAGTCCGAGTGGTACGCGCCGAGCACGGGCCCGACGGGAAACTACGGCGGCGCGGAGGTCTTGACCGGCAACGCGAGCGCGGCCGTGGTCACCACCGTCGCGCACGGCGGCACCCGGGCGCTGTCCTTGACCATCACCACGCCCGGTTCACCCACGGCCGGGGCGCGCTTCTTTCGCTGGGCCGAGTCCCGCGCCAATCGTGCGCTCTACTACAGCGCGTGGTTCTACCTGCCGACGGCCGTGACGCCGAACGGAAGCGGTCTCTTCTGGAACCTGTTCCAGTTCAAGTCCCGGTCCACCGGCGGGCGCGACGATCCGCTCTGGGCCTTCTACGCCGACGCCGATGGCAAGGGGGGCGTGCGACTCCGCGCGGGGTGGGGCTACGGAGGCGCCACCGTCGCCGGCCCCAAGTCGGGCGATAGCGTGGGTGCGAAGAACTTCTACCAGACCACGGCCTCGCTCCCCGTCGGCAAGTGGGTGCACCTCGAGGCCTTCCTGCGGCAGTCGAGCGGGTTCGACGGTCAGGTCACGCTCTGGCAGGACGGGGTGAAGCTCTTCGACTTCACGAACGTCCGCACGAGCTACGCGAACAGCACCTACAACAGCTGGGGCGCGGAGAACGAGTGGGCCGTGCTGAGCTACTCCGACGGGCTGAACCCGAGCCCCGCGACGATCTTCATCGACGACGCCGTGATCAGCACGACCCGCGTCGGGCCGTAGGGGCTCGCCGCGTCCGGTCGCCCTCACGACTCGTCCAGCGCGCGGCGCACGCGACGCGTCAGCTCCTCGACGGTGAGCGGTTTCTCCATGAAGTGTGTGCCTGCCACCAGCGCGCCGTGGCTGGAGACCGCGCCGTCGGCGTAGCCCGACATGAAGAGCACCCGCAGCTCCGGCTGCCGAGCGCGGAGGGCTTGCGCCAGCTCCGGGCCGCTCATCGCCGGCATCACGACGTCGGTGAGGAGCAGGTCGATGGAACCCGAGTGCCGCGCGTGCACCTCCAGCGCCTCCCGACCTCCCGGGGCCTCCAGGAGCTGGTAACCGTGGCGGCCCAGCGCCCGCATGACGAAGCGCCGAACCCCTTCGTCGTCCTCGACCACCAGCACCGTCTCCCGGCCCGGCGGCCCTGGACGCGGGCCGGGGCGCTCCGCCCGCTCGTCGGGGGGAGCGGAGGCCCTGGGCAAGAAGATCGTGAAGCTCGTCCCCGCTCCCACCTCGCTCTGCACGCCGATGTGGCCGCCGCTCTGCGTGACGATACCGAAGACCGTGGCGAGGCCCAGCCCGGTCCCCTTCCCGGCGGCCTTGGTCGTGAAGAAGGGCTCGAAGATCCGTTCCCGGACCTCTGGAGCCATGCCCGACCCCTCGTCGCTGACCGTCAGCGTGACGTACTCGCCCGGCCGCACGTCCGCGTGGTGGCGGGCATACTCCTGATCGAGCAGCGCCTCGCCGGTCGCGATCGTCAGGCGGCCCCCGGTCGGCATCGCGTCGCGCGCGTTGAGGGCCAGGTTCAGGATCACCTGCTCCAGCTGTCCGGCATCGGCCTTCGCCGGAAGGGGGACCTGGTGCAGTCGCAGGTGGATGTCGATGTGCTCGCCGAGCACGCGGCCCAGCATGCGCTGGAGGCCCGTCACGCAGCCGTTGAGGTCCAGGACCTCCGGATTGAGGACCTGTCGGCGGCCGAAGGCCAGGAGCTGACGTGTGAGGGTGCGCGCTCTCTCTGCGGCGCGGAGGATCTCCCGCAGGTCCTCGCGGACCTCCTCGTTAGGGAGCTCCGGCTCGATCATCTCGCCGAAGCCCTGAATGACCGAAAGGACGTTGTTCAGGTCGTGCGCCACACCACCGGCGAGCCTCCCCACCGCGTCCATCTTTTGCGCGTGGCGTAGCTGCTCCTCGAGGTGCCCGCGTTCGGTGACATCCTGCTGATTCGAGACCACCGCTCGCACGTCCGGGTCGTGCAGCAGGTTGACGGTGACGGTCTCCATGGAGCGCCATCTGCCGTCCCGGTGGCGAACGCGGAGGAGCGAGCGATGTGGCGTCGCGGGGTGCGCGACCACGAAGGGCACTTCCTGCTCCGCGCGCGCCCGGTCGTCGGGGTGCACCAGTGCGAGAAGGTCGAGGTGCCGCAGCTCCTCAGGATCGTAACCGAGCACCCGCCGCACCGAGGGGGACGCGTAGAGCAGCGCGCCGTCGGCGTCGTGAAGCGTGATGACGTCCGCCCCGTGCTCGACGATCGCGCGGAAGCGGCGCTCGGACCGCGCCACCTCCTCTTCCGCGAGCTTTCGGTCGGTCACGTCGGTCAGCAGGGCGAGACTTCCGTGATACGCGCCCGCCTCGTCGGTGAGCGGGGTGGCCGAGAGCAGCACCCAGAGCGGTCGGCCGTCCCTCCGCCGCATTTGCAGCTCTGCGCGGCCGGGATGGCCGAGCCGTTGGCGGGCGATGCCGCCGGTGGCGCGGCTGCGCCAGGGCTCATCGAAAAAGTCGAGCGGCGAGCGGCCGAGCAGCTCCTCGGGCGGCCAGCCGAGCATTTCGGCCATGCGTGGATTCACGAAGGTCGTGCGGTCTTGCTCGTCGAGGGTCCAGACGCCTTCGTGGGCCAGCTCGACGATGCGCCGGAAGCGCAGCTCGGTCTCCCCGCGCGCCTTCTCGCTGCGCAGGCGTTCCGTCACGTCGGTGAAGAGCATCACGGCGTGCCGAACCTGCCCCTGACCGTCGAGAAGCGGGAAGCCTACCGTTTCCACGGCGGAAAGCCCGCCGCTCTCCATCGTTCCGTAGTCGGCGCGGAGCGGGTCGTACCAGGTTGCGGGCAGGAGAAGTGACTCCCCGGCGAAGACGCGTCGGAGGAACTCGGCTGTTCGGCGTTCGAGCTTCTCGTCCTGGAGGACGTTGTAGCCAGGCGGAGGTACGGCGCCGAAGATCGTGTTGAAGGCCGGATTGACGAGCAGGGAGGTGCCGTCCGCGCCGTAGACCTGTAGCCCCATCGGGGCGCGCGCGAAGACCTCCTCTAGCAGGGCCAGGGGATCGTGCAGTCCGGCGAAGGTCGACATCCGTCGCTCCTCTCGAAGGCGCGAGAACCGTTTCCCCCTGCGCGAAAGGTGGATGGTACCAGATCGGAGCGTCGGCAGGCCCGTGCACTCCGCCGTCGCGAAGTCGCTTGCTGGCAGGCTGGTCCATCGGCGATCGTTTCGTCCGGTCCTCTGGAGGGATGAGATGGTCGAAACGCGGCAATTTTCGGTTCGCGCGAGGGTCGCGCTGAGGGTCCTCCTCCTCGGAGTCACGAGCCTCTGGCCCGCGACGGGCCTGGCTCAGGGCGATTCGGCGAAGGCGACGGTCTCGCCGAAGGGATCGGGCTCAGCGGGGAGGGCGGCGCCGGCTCCGACGGCAGGCAGCCTGCAGAGTACACCCTGGACCGGCACCTCGCTGGCTGCGGTGGTGGCGAAGTTCGGCAACCCCGATCGACTGGAGCCGGCCAGCAAGGTGGCGGAGTGCAACTGGACCGGTCGGGTCTCCTCGGTCGCGCTCACGTATCGGTCTCAGAAGAAGCGCTGGTGCTTCGGGGAGGACGCACGCGTGATCCGCGTCTTCGAGCTGAGGAAGTGAGGCGCCTCCGTGCGACTCACTTCACGAAGAGCTCCATGGCCACGTCGTCGAGGTAGTGACCCGGTGCGATCTTGACGCGGCGTCTCCAGCGTCCCATCTCCGTGAACCCCATCGAGAGATAGAGCGCCTGGGCCGGCGTATTGGACGACCGGACATTGAGTTCGATCTTCTCGACGGCCGGGGCGGCCTTCGCCCATTCGATCAAGCCGGCGAGCAGGGACCGCCCGATACCTCTGCGCTGCCACCCGGGATGGACCACCAACGTCAAGTGGGCCACGTGTCGCACCGCAGCGAGCGGCAGCGGGTCGAGCATTCCGTGCCCGACGATTTCCCCCTCGGTCTCAGCCACGAGGTAGCGCCCGTTGTCGGCCCCGCTCAGGACGGCGATCTTCTGCGCGAAGCGCTCGTCCGTGAGCTCGGAGGGCTGCGAGACGAGAAATCCGGGCGTCGCCGCGATCAGGCGTTCCGCCTGCGCCAGAATCCCCGCGTCCTCCACGCGCGCTGATCGGAGCGTGACCAAGGGCCGACTCATGCGCCGCCCTCCTCCCCCCGCGCCGCGGCCTCCTCGGGGGCCTGCGCGACGAGGCGCTTGCGGCTGTAGAGGGCGAAGTAGAGGAGCGCCAGGGCGAGAAAGACCGCGACCCCGAGCACCGCGGGACGGAGCTTCGGGCTGGCGAAGGTCGCGACGAGGGCGAGCAGTGCGAGCAGCACTCCGACCGCTGCGCCCGCGATGCCGAGCGGGCTGCGGTAGGGGCGGGGCAACGCGGGCCTCCCGAGCCGCAGCTTGATGAAGCTCACCAGCACGAGCACGTAGGAGATGACCGCGCCGAAGACGGCCATGTTCAGCAGCGCCGCGCCGACCGCGCCGCCACGAAAGCGGTCGAGAAGCATCACGCAGCCGAGTCCGAGGCCCCCCGAGAGGATCAGGGCCACGTGCGGGGTCTTGTGCCGGTTGGTGAGCGAGATGACGCGCGGGAAGTATCCTGCGCGAGAGAGTGCGAAGAGGACGCGCCCCGCCGCGTAGAGGAGGCTGTGGAAGCTCGCCACGAGGCCCGCTAGCGCCGTGAGAGTCAAGACCCAGGTCGTCGCGCCCGCGCCGAAGACGGCCTTGAAGCCCTCCCCGAGCGGCGCGTCGCTGCGCGCGATGGCCTCGGCCCCTCCACCCACGCCGGTGTTGAGCACCAGCGTCGCGAGCGCGAGCACCAGCAGCGTGGCGAGCCCCAGGCGCAAGGCCCGCGGCATGTCGCGCACCACGTCGTAGGTCTCCTCCGCGGCGAGCGGTAGCTGCTCGATGCCGAGGTAGAACCACGTCGCGTAGGGCAGCGCCGCGAGCACGCCGACGAGCCCGTGCGGAAAGCCCCGCGCGCTCTGACCCGCAGAAGGTGCCACGTTGAAGAGTAGCTCCGTCGAGAAGGCGCCGCTCAGGAGCGCGCCCCCGAAGAAGGCGAGGAGCACCGCCACGGCGAGCGTGGTCACGATGAGGCTCACCTGGAGCGTGAGCTCCACCCCACGCACGTTGATCGCCACGAAGAGCGCGTAGGCGCCCACCCACCAGACGTGAGCCGGCACGAGCGGCCAGAGCGCGTGCAGGTAGCCGGCGATGCCGTCCACGATCACCGCCGGGCTGAGCACGTACTCGATCGTGTCGGTCACGCCGCAGACGAAGCCGCCCGTCGGACCGAGGGCGCTGCGCGTGAAGGAGTAGAAACCTCCGGCGTGCGGCAGAGCCGCCGACAGCTCGGCGATGCTGAAGACCATGCAGACGAAGAGGACCGACACGAGCAGCGTCGCGGCGGCCATACCGTAGAAGCCGCCCACGGCGAGGCCGTAGTTCCAGCCGAAGTAGTCCCCGGAGATCGTGGCGCCGACCCCGAGCGCCCAGAGCAAGATCCACCCCGCCCCTTTGCGCAGGGTGCGCTGCGCCAGGTAGTCCTCCCCAACGTGCTCGTAACGTACCCCCGCGGGCTCGGGCGTTCTCCTCATGGACCGGAAACCATACTACCTTGCCTCGCGGAGCACCTCGCGGATCTCGCCAGGGCGGATCTCGCCAGGAAAGAAGTCCCGGTCGAAGGCCAGCCCGTAGAGGAAGCGGTAGTCCCGGGGGATGCGGTCGCGCTTGCCGTTCGCGGTGAGCTTCAGCTTGCCGCAAGAGCTCGTTCCGTCGAAGAGGTAGGCGTCGACCGCGCCCTTGTCGAGGTCGGAGATCGGGACCACCACCGCCCGACCCCCGGCGTGGTCCTCAAGGATGAGGAGCGGCCCGCGACCCGAGACGAGGGTCCGCGGCTGGCCGTCCTCGTCCTCGACCACGTAGCGATTTGCGATGCTCAGCGTGTCGTCGTAGTCCCCGAGGGAGATCGGCTGGCCCGCCTTGCGCACCGACGCGACAACGGAGCGGAAGAAGCCGAGGAGGTCCTTACGCCGGAAGCAGGTCGCGAGCAGGTCGCGATGCGCGCGCCTCGCGCGGGTGTAGTGCTCGGTGATGGCCTGACCGTCGCGTCCTTCGTTGAGCGCCTGGTCCATGATCCGCAGGAGTCGCACCGAAAACCACCAGTCGGTGCCGTGCTGGAAGCGGTCGTTGATCTCCTTGGCCGTGGGTCCCGAAGGCGTCATCCGCTGGCGCAGCTCCCGGGTGTCGTTCCCGGCGGTCTTGCGCGCCACCTTGACCAGCGTGGCGGTCGCCGGGTGCTGCTTGGCCTGCCGCTTGAGCTCGGACAGCGTCTCACCGAGGCGGACGTAGATGCTGACCCGCTCGTAGCTCATGCCGCCGTAGCCCGCGCCGAGCTGCAGCTGGTCGGCGTCGGCGAAGACCTCGAGGCTCGAGCCCCCCTTGCTGATGCGCACGCCCGGCCACGAGCGCCACGAGCGCGGGGAAGCGCTCGAGCACCTTGAAGCGCGAGAAGGCCTCGTAGTGGGCGCGCTTGCGGAGCATGGGGAGCGAGCGATCGAAGAAGAGCTCCTGGTCCCCCTGCCCGTCGGGGAAGGCGGCTTCGACCGCTCGGTCGTAGAGCCAGCTGTGCTGCCGACGCGACTTGGCCTCTCTCCACACCCCGCGCGTATCGGGTGCCAGCCTGCGGGCCGCTGCGCGCGTGACCCACTTACGGCCGCCCGCCGCCGAATCGAGCCGCGCCGAGGGCCGCGGCCACGCAACCGATGAGAACCGCCGCTCCAAGCCTTCGACGTGCTGCCAGGTCGAGATCCTCCGGCTCGGCGAGATGAGCAACCCCTGCGCCAACCAAAGCTTGTAGGATTGCAAAGCATTGCGCAGGTGGCGCCTCGTTGAAACCCGAGGACGGGCTGGCGCCTGGCGCCGCCGCAAGCGGCTGGTTGCACTAGGAAAGACGGGGATCGTCCTCAGAAGCTGGCTTCCGGGCGAACACCGTCGTCGAAGGAGCGGTGCTGCCCGACGTGGTTGGCGATCCGCGAAAGACCCTGCGTCCTCCCCGAACGAGCCACAGGAAGCCTAGAAACACGTACGCGGCAGACCCCAGGCCAAACCGAGCGTCGCCCCCGGGGACGGCGCAGCCGGCGCTGTTTCCGCTTCCGCCGCCGAGACCGGCGTCGGGAGCAGGGCCGCCAGATGGTGACGGGGAGGCCGTGGACTCGACGAGGGTTACCGGCGCGCAGGCGGTGTCGCTCTGGAGCGGTTGTCGAGAGAGGTCGCCGATCCCCGCGGCGCTCATGATGGCGCAATACTCGCGCGTCGGGTCCAGGTCGCTCGGCCACTTCGGGTGGCGAGGGCCGTTATCCGGTGGGAGTGGCCCGCCCCCGACGTAGAGGTCAGCGCCGGTAAAGTATATCCGCTCCATCGGGCCCCCCGTCTTCGGGGACAACCAGAGCGTATAGAGCACGGACGCTGGCGGCGAATCCGGAACCGCGGCCGGTTGGTAGTCCAGCTCGATGAAGGCCTGATAGTCACCCGAGACGCAGGTCGATGTGCGGCGTGCATAGTGTACGCGCCACAGCTTGATCGACCGCAGGACGGGGGGCGTGCCCGGCCTCTTGTCGTACCCCGCGCCCGTTGAGAAGCGCGTCAGTTCCACGCGCGTGCCGCCAATGATACCGGAGACCACGTACTCCGTGCTGGGGAGGAGCAACCCGTTCGGATTCGCGGCATCGAGCCCGAGTACCCGCCAGGCCCTTCCCGTGTTGCCCTTGAGATAGACATTCCCGAGGAGCTCGAGCCCATCGGTCTTGACCAGGGAGCCGGCCGCGGTGACCTCGACCCAGGCCGGCCGCTGCTCCGAGATAATGTGGATCGAGGTCGCGGTGGAGATCGGGGTGGACGACGGGCGGGGAAGAGCATAGGGAGCGACCGCGGGGAAGGGCGTGCACGCTTCCGACGTGCGGACGCTGAGCAGCTGGCACGCCAGCAAGGCGGCCAGATAGACCGGCGTGGCGCAGTGCCGTAATGGGCATTTCACCGTGAATCCCCCCAAAGCCCCTTCATCGTACCCGCCCGACCGGTCGGCTGCAACGCGTTCTTGGACTGCCGTCGTACATGCAGCCATCTATAACCGTGGGCGGAATGCACGGATCACGAAGGACGCCTGAGCGCCGGCGATTCCCGGCCGTGGCGGTGCGGCGCGCCCTCAGAGAGAGTTCAATCTGTCCTGGTCGCGTCTTCGTGAGCACCGGCATCCGGCGGGCGTGCGTCACGAGCCGCAGTGGTACTGCCGTCACCGCCCTGAGCGTCAAGCCGGTTGCAGGAGGCCCAACCGAGCGCGGCCAGGGGGACGCATGGGGTGAGCCGGTAGCACTGACGCGTGGCGGGATGAATCGCCGTCGCCTCGATGAAAGGGTCAGCGTCTTCCTCGTTCGGACAACAGACAGGCTGAAGCTCGGTCCCCGCCGGGCACGCCACGACGCGTCTCTCGTGGTCGATGCGGCAGGGTAGCTGCCGAGTGCTTCCACACGGGCGGGGTTCACTGCGGCATGCGGAAAGCAATAGAGCGCCGAGGAGCAATGAGAGACGGATTGCCTTGCTCGGGCGTCTAGGCCGCATCGCGGGCCATGCCGACGTAGACGTTGCTTCCCTGGCCGTCGTCACGGCTCGGAGAAAGTGGTGAGAGCGATGAAGTGTCCGGAATGTGGGGGCGCGGTCTCGGAGAAGATCGGAACGCACGCCTACCTCGGGGATGAGCTCCCGAACCTGGAGTTGAGGGGCGTGAAGCTTCGGACCTGCGAGGACTGCCGGGCGACGAGCGTGGTGATCCCGAAGCTTGCGAAGCTGCACCGGCTGCTGGCTGTCACGATCGCCAAGTCGGCGCATCAACTGGCTCCAGGGGAGATTCGGTTCCTCCGAAAGCACCTGGGATGGTCGGGACAGGACTGCGCGCGTCATTTTGGGGTGACGCCGGAAACGGTGTCGCGATGGGAGAATGGGGTGAAGCCCATGGGGCCCACGGCGGAACGACTTCTCCGGCTTTCGGCGCTCGTGGTCGACCCTGTGGAGGAATACCCGCTCCCCGATGAGCTTGGTGAGAGACCCAGCGGGGTGAGGTTTTCTGCAGCGCTCGATCACGAGTGGCGGATCCGCGCGACCTGATCCCGCAGTCGCACTGGTCTCGGTGTCCCCCGGCCTCATCGGCCTCCCCCCCATCCTCGACGTAGCAGCGTAACTGAGGAAGAAGGAGCGCGTTAACGGCATCCGTGTGACGCGGATCGCGGCAGAGGAGCCCAGCGCGACGGTCGCGTTGGTGGCGCCGTGGAGAGTTAGGAAGAGCCGCGAGGCTACGCCCTCGTGACCGGATAGGGTGAGGACGGCACGGTCGCCCTCGGTGGTTCGCTGGCCGCCCGCCGATGGGACCGACGGGAAAGCACTGCCCGCGGCCTCGTCGGTGGGCCGCCCGCCGGGCTGGACGGCGGCCGAGAGGTGATGGGTGCCGCTCCATGTGATCGCCACTCTTGCGCGGCGGTGCACGGAGCCTGGACAGGCGGTCGGCGCTATGTCAGGGAGAATCACGCGCGGCCTAACGGTTGCGCGTTCGGCCACCGGGCGGGGGGGGAGCAAGAAGTTCTTTATGGTCTTAGTTTCTGAGCTCACCCCAATTCCCCTTCAACGAGACCGCCCGACCGGTCGGCTGCAACGCGTTGTTGGGCCGACGCCGGCCTACTTCCAGATCTTGGTTCTTGGTCCGTAATCGCATGCGATGCGACACCCGAAATCGTTCCGCCAACAGGGGCCCATTGGCCTGACCGACGGCGAGGTAGATCCGCATCCGTCACCGGCGCCTTCGGTTGCCGGAACTCCCTCCACGAAGCCGCCGTCACGGCAGGTCACCTGGCGCCCCCGTCCGTGGCGCCGGCCGGAATGACGCAACCGAGATGCGTGTGTTAGCCAGCGGCTCACTTCCAGACCTTTGTCGGTTGCTCGTAGTTGCATCGCATCCGACAGCCGAAGTCGAGATGCCAACACGGACCCTGCGGCTTCACGGACGGAAGCGTGCCCCCGCACCCGTCGGAGCACACGGACCAGACGTGGCACTCGACGTTCACGACATCCCCCGGCGCGAGCGAAATCGTCGACGGGATACGGATAGGCACCTCGGTCCCGACGTTAAACCCATAACCACTCCCGCGGCACGTCCTGGTTGTGGAGAGCACTCTGGTCATGGCCGCTGTCTGGCCCGGCGCACAGAACGGAGTTCCGCATACCTCCGTCTCGAGGACTTTCACGGTGAAAAGCGTGACGCCGAGTCCCAAACAAGATGCAGGACCGTCGCTTCCCGCCTCGCGCCGGCCGTCGCTGCTCGCGTCGCTCGAGGTGCCGTGGTCTGCGCCCAGTCCGTCCTCGGGAGAAGCAACGCCGTCCAAACGAAGGGCAGGCGCGTCGGGCTTATGGACGCGGCTGTCCCCGACATGTGCCGAGATATCGTGACCTGCGAGAGAGGCGTCGTCAGGGCCCGCTGAACGAGCGGTACAGGCAGAGGCGGTCCCGGCGAGCAACAGCGCAAGAGAGGCGAAGAGGCAAAGAGCCACGTTGTGCAACGAAGCGGAAAGCGCGCCGTAGGCGAAGCCAGCGCCTCCGCCGAGGTGCGTCGCGCATCGTGGTGTGCTAACCCCAAGACCCGGTCGATCCCGGCATCCCCCAGTCATCGCGCCCCAGTTCCTCCGCTCGACACCGCCGCAGCGTTCGGCCCCATGGCCGGCCACGCGTTCAGCCGCCGGGCGGGTGGGGAGCGAGATGGCCTTTATGGTCTTATCTTCTAAGTTCACCCCAATCCCCCTTAACGAAACCGCCCGATTGGTTGGCTGCAACGCGTTGTTGGGCAGCCTCGTGCCCGTACGACAGGGACAAGCGGCGAGCGTGTGGGGACCGGAGGCCGCAGTCAGGCGTAGCGTGGCGAGGGTGCCATGAGGGGGCACCGAGCGGGGCGCTATGAACGGTGCGCGGTCGGGGTCGTGGAGACGGACGGGATGAAGTGCGCGGTTCGGCATCTACAGGGTGCCCTCCAGCATGACGCCGTCGGGGAACCGTGCGGTGAAACGCGCCTTGAGGTCGTCGAGGCGGCTGCGACAGGGGGATTGGTTCAGGGTGACGGTGCCCTCGGTGGCGCAGACGGGCTCCTTGACCCTGCAGCTTGGGGAATCGGAGAAGTGCGTGCGGCAAGCGCGTGCGCGAGGTGGCGCGAGGCCGAGATCCACTTCGAGGACGAGGTCCCAGCCGGCGAGAGCGCCCTGCGGGGTGGCGGTGTAGACGAGGAGGCCGGGAAACTGACGGATCACGAAGGGCGGTGTGCCAGAGCACGGGCCGGACGGGCCCGAACAGGCCCCAGTGCAGCCCGTGCAGGCGATGGCGGCAGGAGCTGGCGCTAGGTTGCCGTCGATTGTGACCTGCAGCGTCAGGGCGCGGGTTCGGGACCAGGGCTTGTCGCCCCAGGCGTAGATGAACGAGGCCATGGTGGGGGGCGCCTCGGGCCAGCAGCTCGTGCCCCTGGAGTCGCAGGTCGAGCTCAGCGGCACCGCGAAGGAACCCCTCGGGTTACCGTCGGTGAGCCACTTGCACCCTTCCCGGCCGCAGTACACGGCGGGGGATCCTTGGCCGGGGCACTCGGCCCAGGCGGTACCCACCACGCATCCCCGGAGAGAGCCGGGATCGGCCACACACTCGCCGAGGTCGGGACCGCCAAGATCGGTGCATCCGGCCGACGAGATGCCGCGGTCCATTCCTGGAGAGGAGGTGCCGCGGTCCATCCCCGGAGAGGAGGTGCCGCGGTCTATTCCGGGAGAGGGGGTGCCGCTGTCGATCTTCGGAGAGCTGGAGGCGGCGCTGCACGCAGTGCCGGAAACGGCGAGGAGAAGCACGAGCCACCTGCCGTGTGGCCACACCGCAGGTCCGAAAGGAGATCCGAGCACCAGGGAGATGACGCGCTTCCCTGGCGAGCTACCGCAAGGAACTGCGTCCGACGTGAACATCGTGTCCCCCCTGTGCCTCCTAGTTACCCCATAACCCTGGCTGCCCAACGGCTACGCGTTCCGTCGCCGGGCGGGCGGGGAGAAGCGAGCCGTTTGGTGGTGCGAGTGTCATTGAGTCCCCCGAAAGCCCCTCTATCGTAGCCGCCCGGCCGGTCGGCTGCAACGCGTTGTTGGGCTGCCACAGGGGGAGCCCACGACTTGACATATGATCAATGACGCGTAGAATTGATCTATAGTCAAGCTGTGCCGTGATGCGCGATGAGCCGCTGAAGGAGGCGGAAGCACACCGCGTCATCCGCTCGATCATCGAAGATGGCGAGGTGGAGTTTTGGGGCCACGCGCTGAAGGAGATGGCCGAAGACGGGTTGTCCCAGGTCGACGTACTGAACGTCCTCCGGGGCGGATGGCCGGATCCCGGCGAGTTCGAGGGAGGAGCGTGGCGATACCGGGTGCACACGCCGAAGATCTGCGTGGTCGTGCAACTGTGGTCCGAGGAGAACCTGGCCGTCGTCACGGCTTGGAGAAAGAAATGAGGGCGATGAAGTGTCCGGAATGCGGGGGCACGGTCTCGGAGAAGATCGGAACGCACGCCTACCTCGGGGACGAGCTCCCGAACGTGGAGTTGATTGGCGTGAAGCTTCGGACCTGCGAGGACTGCGGGGCGACGAGCGTGGTGATCCCGAAGCTCGCGAGGCTTCACCGTCTGCTGGCTGCCACGATCGCCAAGTCGGCGCACCAACTCGCGCCGGGTGAGATTCGGTTCCTGCGAAAGCACCTGGGATGGTCGGGACAGGACTTTGCGCGTCATTTTGGGGTGACGCCGGAAACGGTGTCGCGGTGGGAGAATGGGGCGAAGCCGATGGGGCCCACGGCGGAACGGCTTCTCAGGCTTTCGGCGCTTGTGGTCGACCCTGTGGAGGAATACCCGCTCCCCGATGAGCTTGGTGAGCGACCCAGCGGGGTGAAGTTTTCCGCCGCGCTCGATCACGAGTGGCGGATCCGCGCGGCCTGATCCCGTAGCCGC
>JADLHG010000072.1 GCA_020848905.1 Deltaproteobacteria bacterium | reverse complement strand
GTGCGCCTCGCACGGCGAGTAGTCCTCGTGGAGCAGGCGGCCGGCGGCGTCCCCGGCCGGCGACGCGAGGAGGACGGCGTCCGGGTCGCGGTTCTGCGATGCGTGGGGCTCGACGCGGCGCGCCTCGTTCGCGGCTCGTCGGTGCGCAGGCCCTGTCGTCCGTACAGCGGCCGCGTCCTCGATTGCTCGGACGCGAGTCGCCTCGACCGCGGGCATCGCTGCGCCCTCGCCGCCGATTGAGTCGGGGCATGGGACACGACCTGCTGCGACGTGCCACCGTCCGCTAAGCAACCTGCCGCGGGCGCGGGTGGCAGCGTACGCGAGGACGGCCGCAACGGCGCCGACCCGGACGAACAGGCGCCGCCGCCCGCCTCGTGCGGGCTCCCGCCCCGGCCGGCGCGGCGGCACCATGCCAGCGTCGCGAAGGGCGTCCGGCCACAGCCCGCGCGTGCGGCGGCTCCGCGCGCAGGGTGGCCGCCCGCTGAGCGCGCGGCTCTCGTGGTCGGCAGGCGGCTCGAGGGCGAACATCGTGGTCCCGGCGCGAACGACGATAGCGGAGGTCGGCCAGCGCTGGGAGGCTGTGCCGCGCCGCGTCGCCAATCGTCGCGCCAGCGCCGGACTCGCCGTCCGCGCTGCCAGCCTGTCCCCTGAAGCCGAGAGCGGCCCGGAGGACGACTGCCGGGTCGCGCCCCGCGCCAGCGGTGCCGCGCCGAAGTGAGCGACGACGAACCGCGCGTTCGCGCGGAGGCCACCTGGAGGTGACGGCCACCATGCGCCTCCTTCGCGCCCGTCGCCCGACGCGCCCAGGCGAGAGCCGTCCCACGCCTTCGCTGTCGAAGCGATCGAGCCCCCGCCGTCACCGACGCGGACCTTGGGGTGGGTCCGCCCATGGCCACGGAGTGGCCCAGTTCGAGGGCGCCGCGGAAGAACTCGGTGTAGCCTGCACCGCCAAGCTCGCCGCCTCATCGAGGCCCGGCCGGCTTCGCACCCTTGTGCGCCAAACCGACCGCCGCCCCATGGCCCCCTAACGTCCGCCGCCGCGGTTACCCTTACCGCCGTCGCGCGAGACCTCCCGCTCACGCGCCTGCGCCCGCAAGAAGCGCTCAGCGGCGTCTGCTGCGCTGAAGGCTGGCACGCTCTGCGCGCGCCTGGTCATTCGCTCGACGTCCCGACTCGAGCAGTGCACTCCACGCCCCTCATGCTCGCCCCACACGCGCCCCGTGGCGCTACCGAGACTCTCCACCAGCATCACGACCTCCGACTTGCTCGCCCCGAGAATCCAAACTTCCCACATCGGCGCGGCCAGCGGAAACACCTGGACGATCTGCAACCTGCCTCCCTCCCATACTGCATGCAAAGGAATGAGCAAGTCGCTTACGAACAGTTCCTCGTGGATCCCATCGAGGACGCTGAACTCCAATCCCTTGGAGTAGCTCTCCTCCATGTTGGGCGCCATCACCCAGTGTGACGTGCACCAACTAATCGTCTGGTACCGCACACCCTCAAACAGCTTCCGACCCGAACCCCGTGCATCGATCGAGAACTTCCCCATCTTGGAGTACGCGACCTCCCATTCTGAGGGCCACGGCACGTTCATCAGCCAGCTGCAGTCCTTCTCTTGCCACCAATCCCGTGGCGGGGGCACTGCCGCGCTGGGAGCGACGGCCTGTGACGACGCGGCGCCTGCCGAACCCGACATCGGCGTCGAACGCCGCTCGCAACTCCCGATAACGAGCGTCACCGTCAGCGTCACCGCGCTCGCGGCGTGAGTCACAATCGTGCTCGCCCTCATGACTACTCCGGAGGCACCGCACTCTTCTCTGAACTCGCCTTCCCGTCGCCGCCGCCTCCCCCGGCTGGCTTTCCGCCGGAGCGCTGGCAGTTCTGGCAGTAGTTCTTCATGATGTACTTGACCTGGTATACGTTGGGGCGCCTCAACGCGTCCGCGTTGCCCAGTACGTTCCCAGGCCGCACCTCCGCCTGCCGCCCGCCCACGGGCTTCGGGCTGTCATGACTGATCCCGAGGAGATGGGCGACCTCATGCGCGAGGACGCGCTTCGGTGAGTCGATGGCCATCTCACCGCGCCCCAGCGTCGAGGCCTTCATGAAGTCCTCCTCGAGGATGGGAGGAATCGCCAACTGGCCACGCCGGTACCGCTCCTGCGCGTCCTTATGGTGCTTCACAGCTTGAAGGTGGTCGCGCACTCGCTCTTTTACACCTACCGACCAGACAGCCGCGGTGGCCCAGGGCGCATTCGCATCTGAACTCGGCGCGTGCACCGTCATGACGTTGAGTCCCTCACCTCGCCCCGCCCGCTCGACGGCCTCGCGTCGGGTAAGCACATCGATCCGCGTCCGCACTTTGATCCCGCCGAACGTCCCGGTCCAGACGCGTTCAGCCACTTTGACCTGTCGGGCAACGAACCTCTCGAACTCCTCTTCGACAACTCCATCACCGCGTTGGAACAAGATCGGTATCCGTATCTGAACGACGCCATACTTGTCTTTGTAGATCGTCGCGTACAACCCCACCGGATCCACCGCCTGCAGCACCCTCCCGCTCACGTACGCATACAGGTTCAGATCCCCGCCCACCCCATGCACCCCGAGCGGATCTGCGCTCACCCACCGCCCCAGCGGCGTGCTCAGG
>JADLHG010000071.1 GCA_020848905.1 Deltaproteobacteria bacterium | reverse complement strand
GGCCGAAGCGCTCGTAGTAGTCGTCGCCCTCCTCGTATCGGTAGTAGATGCGGCTCACCGGCGCGTTGCGCCAGTCCACGATCTGAATCTGGCGGCTGCGGTCCACGAAGCCGCGCCGGCCGATGAGCACGTCGCGCAGGCGGTCGTCCTCGTCGAGCCGGAGGTGCGCGAAGTACGGCGAGGCCGGGTCCACCGGCAGGTCTCTGCCCTTGCCGTAGCGCTGGGCCACGGCCGCGATGCGGGTCATCTGCTCCACGATCGCGGCGATGTCCTCGGGCTTCGCCTCGGCGAGCTGGTCACGCAGGTCCACCAACGCTTCGTCGTAGTCGGGGGCGCCGGCGTGCTCGGTGGAAAGGGTCGAGAGAGCGGAGCTCACGCGCGCCAGCAGCTTGAGCTCCTCGGCGATGATCCTCGCCCCTTGGCTGTCCTGCTCCACCGGCTTCATGCTGCGTTCCACTGCGGCGCAACCTCGGCCGGCCGTGGGCGGGCCGAGGATTACCGGTGCGGGGCGGAGGGGGAGCCCCCCTCGCCCCGGACCTGCTTTTCGAGTTCCTTGAGCTCGGCGGCTACCCGGGCCTGGCGGCGCCACACCGATACCACGAACAGGAGGATTAGCATCCAGATGGCCGAGTAGGAAAGCACCACGTGCAGGGGGGCCTTCGGGTCCGTCAGAGGCTGCGGCGTGAAGTCCTCGTAGGCCTCGTCGGCCATGGCCTGCGCCAGGGGGAGGAGGGTCAGCGCGACGGTCAGTAGCAGGCGGCGGAGGGCGGTCATGTCAGATCTCCTTCGCGGGGGCGGCGGCCGAGACGGCTCCGACGCGGGAGAAAGCGGGAACCGCGTGGCGCTCGCGCTCCGTGAGAGCGACGACGAGCTCGTCGAGGGCGTAGCGGCTGCGCTCGAGACGCAGGCGGATCCAGAAGAGGAGGACGAAGAGCGCGGTGAAGGTCCCGAGGCTGATGAAGAGTGCGGGGCGCATCGCGGGGTCGAGCGTGGGCACGACCGAGGTCTCGGGGTGCATCGTCTTCCAGATCTTCACCGAGGTGTAGATGAGCGGCACGTCGGCCGCGCCGAAGAGGGCGAGGCCGGCGGCGATGCGCTTGGCCGTGGGGCCGGCGTAGCGGCGCGCGAGGAGCACGGCCACGAAGATGAGGAACAGCAAGAGCACGGTGGTGAGACGGACGTCCCAGACCCAGTAGTGGCCCCAAGCGATCTTGGCCCACAGCGGGCCGGTGATCAGCACGAGGGCTCCGAAGACCACGGTGATCTCCGCGGCCGTGGCGGTGACGGCGTCGGCCCAGAGGCGCCCGCGGAAGAGGTACACGCCCCCGGCCACGCCGCAGATGATGGCGGAGAGGAACATGACCCAGGCGCAGGGGACGTGGAAGTAGAAGATCTTCTGCACGAAGCCCATCGTGGGCTCGGTGGGCGCGACGAGGAAGAGCAGGTACGGAGCGACGGCGAAGCCCGCCGCGGCGAGGAGGGCGCAGAGGTAGAAGAGGATGCGGTTCATGGGTGCACGGATCCTGATGCCAGCTCGTTATACGGGCTCTTCCCAGAGTCCAGCGAGCTCCTTTTTCAAGGTAGCGCGTCGATGCTCCAGCTCGGCGGGAGGGACCGAACCGTCGGCGGCCACGCGCTCCAGCTCGACGAGCTCCTTGAGGAGCGCCTCGCGACGGTCGCTGCGCAGCCCCTGCGAGTGGCCCGCCCCGAAGGCGGCCACCACCCCCCAGAGGAGGAGCAGCCCGGCGAGTCCCAGCACGACGTGGGTCAGCCGCTTGTTCCGGGTGGGGAGGCCGGAGATGGTGAACTCGGTGAGGGTTCCGGCCCTCGCCGGTGCGAGCGTGAAGACGGGGGTCTTCACCCCTCCCTGCTCCTCCATGCGGCGCCCCTTCACCGAGGGCCCCGAGAGCTCCACGCTGTCGCTGTTGGTGACGACGAGCAGCGTCTGGGCGGTGGCCACGGGCAGGCGCTGGCGGACGTCCAGGGCCTCCCCCTCGTAGCGCAGCAAATAGAACACTTCGATCATTAGGCGTCCCGGCGGCAGCGGTTTCACCACGCGCACCGCGCCGAGCGCCGGTTCGGCGGTCACCAGACCCGCGTACTCCTCGGGGACCTGGAGCTGCTGGGCCCCCTCGGGGAGGGGGAGCAGGAGACCCTTGTCGCGCGGCTCGAAGAGGGCTTCGCCGGTGTTGTACAGGCTGAAGACCTGGCGGAAATGGATCGTCTGTTCGTTTAGCTGCGCCAGCAGGTGCGAGCCGGGGCCGACCCAGATATTAGAGGGGTCGCTCGTTTTGTCGTAGACGGTGAAGGTGGCGCGCAGGCCCCCCGAGTCGGGGAGGGAGATGGCGTCGGTGGTGTAGTCCGTACCGGCGAAGGCCACGGAGAGGGTGACGGCCCGCTTCGGGGCGAGGCGTAGCAGCACCTGGCCCTTGTCGTTCGTGCGGTGCACGCTCTTCTTCTGCCCTTCGGTGACGTTCACGGCGGTCGCGCCGACGGGGGCGCGCGCCTTCCCCTTCACGACCAGGATCTCGAGGGTCCCGGGCTGGAGCTCCTTCACCGCCGTGACCTCCGCCGTCCCGCTCTGGCCGGGGGTCTTTCCCTTCTTCGGCGTCAGGTCGGGCTCGCCGCCGCTGCCGGCGGGGATCGGCGGGTGTCCGGGGGGGAGCCCGCCGCTCGCCGCGGGGTCGGCCGCCGCGCCGCCGTGCACCGGGTCATTGGGCGGAGTCCCGGCCGCAGGAGCGGCAGCCCCGGCCGCAGGGGCGGCAGTGCCGGTCTGGATGAGGAGGCGCACGCCGCCGGAGTCGGGGCCCTTGAAGGGCGCCGATTCGCGCTTCCCCTCGGGGAGCGGCAGCACCACCACGTAGCTCTTGCCCGCCTCGAGTCCTTCGAAGCGCGCGCGGCCGTCGGGGCCGGTCTTCGTCGTGGTGACGAGCTCGCGGCGTCCCGCGCTCTCGCGGTGCAGCTCCACGGCCTGCCCGACCTTCAGCTCCTTCAGCTCCTGGCCGACCACCTTGACGGTCGCGACCCCCTTGGGAAGGTCGGATGAATAGAGCGCCTGGCCGAGCATCGCACCGGGTGGCGGAGCGCCCGGAGCGGCCGGGGCGCCGGGAGCCTGCGCGTGCGCCAGAGAGCTCGTCAAGAGGATGGCCAGGGAGAGCGTTCGGAGCGGGGTGCGTGTCATGGTCTGTCCTCCCGCCTAGGCCCGGCCCAGGCGCCGGTCGAGCTCGGCCTGGATCTGCGCGTCGACCGAGCTTCCCTCGGTGGAGCGTGCGACGTCGAGCTCCCGCAGGAGGCGCACCGCGCGCTGTTTGAGCGGGTCGGCGAGGCGCTCGGCCTCTTCGGGGCTCAGGCGACCGAGCGAGGCGTCGAACTCCAGCTCCTTGATGGAGCGGAGCAGGACGCGCTTGTCGTGCTCGAGCACCATGAGCGCCCGGCTCGAGAGCTCCTTCGGAACGCGAGCCTGCCCGACCAGCGTAGCGAAGCTCGAGAGGACGAAGTGCAGGGTCAGGCCGAGGACGGCGCCGAGGGCGGCGGCGAAGCCGATCGAGTGGCCCGCGGTGAGCCCTCCGCTCCCCTTCAGGATGGCGCCCACGCCGGCGAGGACCAGAGGAAGCCCGAAGATCGAATAGCGCAGGATGGTGTCCACGGCTTACTCCAGGTCCTTGAGCTCGCGCTTCAGGAGCTCTTCGTAGGCCTTGTCGCTGCTCGACGCGGCGGCAGCCTCGGCGGGGGTTTGCGTCTCGTCTGCCGCGCGGCGCCGCCGGGCCCAGCGCCGGCCGAGTGCGAAGAGGACCCCGGCCGCCACGGCGCTCGCGCCGTACGGGACGAGCCACGACAGCCGGTTGAACGCCGTGTCGGGGGGGATGGCCAGCGCCACCGCGCCGAAGGGCTTCTTGCCGATCTCGGGGCCGCGGGCGGTGGTGTACCAGCCGATGATGCGCTCCAGGTCCCACCCCTGGGCGATCTTGCCGCGGATGGCGGCGCGCTCGGTCTGCGCGAAGCCGCAGGGGCAGCTGTCGAGGGGGATCTTGGGACAGCCGCCGCAAAGGCAGGCGAAGTTCTTCATGACCGAGCGTTCGGAGTCGCTGTCGAGGATCACGGGCTTGTCGGTCGGCACGTCGTGCGCGGGGTTGTTGCCGCCCACGCCGTGCGTCGCGTCGGCTCGGGCCAGCGCCGGCCAGCCGAGGAGGAGCAGCAGCAGCGCCGTGGTGCCGGCAGCCGTGGCCACAGGCGCCCCGATCGGGAGCGCGGCGATCGCGGTGCCGAGAGCCAGCACCAGGAAGCCGATCCAGACCCAGTTTACGAGCGGATTGATGATGGCCTTGAAGCCCGTGGTGCCGGCCTGCGGGTCGTGGTCTCCGATGGCGACGAAGAGGTCCTCCTTCAGCGTCCGGCGCAGGGCCACCTCGGTCGTGGGCTGATCCTCGTGCTTGAAGAAGGTCCAGCGCGCGGGCTGGATCTGCCCCAGGTGCTTGCCGGAGGCGTAGACGCTCAGGGTGGCCGTGAGCATCTGCTTCGCCTCGTCGGCCCCGCTCTCGATGCCGTCGAAGCGCAGGGAGTAAGCGCCGATGTCCACCCGCTGTCCCGGGCGCATCACGACCTCGCGCTCCACCTTGAAGGAGTCGCCGGCGAAGCCCACGCACATGAGCACGATGCCGAGGTGGATGATGTAGCCACCGTAGCGTCGTCGGTTGCGTCCGATGAGCCCAGGCACGGCGGCCAGGGCGCTCGAGCCGACCGCCTTGGCGCGGATGCGACTCGCGCGGATCACCTCCTGGACGATGGTGGCCAGCACGAAGACGCAGAGGGCCCAGGTCCCCGCCGGAAGCCCGCGATGCCGGCCGAAGACCGCGAGAAGCAGGCCCGCCGTCAGCAGCCCGGCGGAGAGCGGCCACAGAAACTGGCGTTTCAACCCCGCGCCATCGGTGGACCGCCAGCCGAGCATGGGGCCGATGCCGGTGATCACGAGCAGCGCGAGGCCGACGGGGGTCATCCACCGATTGAAGGCCGGGATGCTGATCGTGATCTTCTCGCCGAAGGCCTCCGAGATGTTCGGGAAGACGGTCAGCACCATGACCAGCAGGCAGCCGGAGAGCAGGACCCAGTTATTGAGGAGGAACCAGAACTCGCGG
>JADLHG010000070.1 GCA_020848905.1 Deltaproteobacteria bacterium | reverse complement strand
TCGCGCTCGCGGCGGGGACGGGGGCCGTCTTTCTCGTGAAACGCTATCTCGACGAGCAGGCGCGCCGGCAGCCGGCCGCGAACGCCGCGGTCGTGCCCGTGGTGGTGGCCGCGCAGGACCTGGCCATCGGCACGGCGCTCACCGAGAATGTGCTGGGCGTGATTCGCTGGCCCTCCGACGCCGTGCCGGCGGGGACCTTCGGCGTGCCGAAGGCCCTCCTCGGGCGCACGCTCCGCCGGTCGATCGCCAAGGGGGAGCCCGTGCTCGAGGCGCGCCTCGCCTCCAAGGAGGCCGGCCAGGGGCTCGCGGCGGTGCTCGCGCGCGGGATGCGCGCCATGGCGGTCAAGGTGGACCAGGTGATCGGCGTGGCCGGCTTCGTCCAGCCGGGGGACTTCGTGGACGTCATCACCACCATGACCCCCGACGAGGAAGCCCGCCACGAGCGCCGCGCGGCCAAGATCTCGAAGATCATCCTGCAGAACATCAAGGTCCTCGCGGTGGGCGAGCAGCTCGTCAGCCAGGGGGCGAAGCCCGTCACCGTGCAGGTGGTGACCCTCGAGGTCTCCCCCGACCAGTCGGAGCGGCTGGCCCTCGCCAGCCGCCACGGGGAGATCCAGCTCACCATGCGCTCGGGGATCGACACCGACCCCGTCGCGACGGCTGGCGTCACGCCGGTCGCCTTGCTCACCCCCGACGACGGCACCGCGCCGGCCAGCAAGCCCGAGGCTCCGCAGCCGGTCGCCGCGGCGCGCAAGCCGAGCAGCGGGCGCAAGAAGCCCGCGACTTCGTCGGACGTCAAGCCCAAGTCAGACCAGCCCGTGGTGGAGATCTTGCGGGGAGATCGCGTCGAGGAGCGCAAGCTTCGGCCGTCGGCCGACAGCAAGCGCGGCCAGTGATTCGGCTCGGACCTCCCCACGCTTCAAACGGTACAACCGAACGCGGTCCTTCGATCTGAGGTGATGCGATGCGTGTGACGCCGCGGTACATGGCTCTGCTACTTCTCCTCGCGGCCGCGCCGGCGGCGGCCCAACCCACGGTGACCCAGCAAGCGGACGCCAGCCAGCGTGTGGCCCTCGAGGTGGGGCAGACGCGCCTGATGCGCGTGTCGGAAAAGATCGTGCGCGTCTCGGTCGCCGACCCGAACGTGGCCGACGTGCGCGTCGTGACGCCGCTCCAGGTGCTGGTCACCGCGAAGGGGGTCGGCTACACGCACCTCATCCTCTGGGGCGACTCGGACAAGCCGCTGGTCATCGCGGTCTCCTGCACGCGCAACCTGAACCAGCTCCGCACGCAGCTCGGAGAGCTCTTCCCGAAGGAACAGATCAAGGTCAGCTCGGCGGGCGACCTGGTCGTCCTCTCGGGTGAGGTGAGCGACGTCCGCCTCCCCGCGCGGGTGGCGGAGGTGGCCAAGCTCCACTCCGAGCGGCTGGCGAACCTCGTGCAGGTCTCCGGCAACCAGCAGGTCCAGCTCGAGGTGCGCTTCGCCGAGGTCTCCCGCACGGGGATGCGCAAGATGGGCGTGAACATGCTCTACAGCGACCCGGCGAACGGGCGCGTGGGCGCGATCGTCGGCGCCGGCGGCCAGTCCGGCCAGGTGATCCCGTACCTGCAAATTCCCGGCACGGGCGTCCCCGCGCCCGGGGCCATGGTCCCCCCCGTCGTCCCGGCCCCCGTGCACGGCGAGGCCTTCAACATGCTCTTCTCGGCCAACCTGGACAAGTTCCCCTTCAGCGCCATCCTGAGCATCCTGGCCGAGGAGGGGCTGGCGAAGATCCTGGCCGAGCCGACCCTGGTGGCGCTCTCCGGGCAGGACGCGAGCTTCCACGCCGGCGGCGAGGTGCCGATCGTCTTCTCCCAGCAGTTCGGGACCGTCTCGGTGCAGTTCAAGAAGTTCGGCGTGCGGCTCAAGTTCACCCCCACCGTCCTCGGCCAGCGCACGATGAACCTCAAGCTCTACGCCGAGGTCAGCGAGCCGGACCCCACCGCGGGCGTGACCATCGCGGGCTTCTCGATCCCCGGCTTCAAGACCCGCACCAGCGAGACGACGATCCGGCTCAAGGACGGTCAGAGCTTCGCCGTGGCCGGTCTCCTCTCCGACAAGATCCGCTCCGCGGTGCGCAAGATTCCGCTCCTCGGCGACATCCCGCTCCTCGGCGCGCTCTTCCGCTCGACGGCCTTTCAGCGCGAGGAGACCGAGCTCATGGTGGTGGTCACCACGCACCTCGTCCAGCCCATGCAGCCGCACGAGGTGCCCATGCTCCCCGGCGAGGACGACCTGAACGACCCGGACGATTTCCAGTTCTTCCTGCTGGGCCGGACCTCCGGATGGAAGCGCAAGGCGAGCCGCTCGAAGCCCGACGAGGCGCTTCGCTCCGGCGGGGGACCCGTCGGTCAGCTCGGCTTCATCCGCGACTAGCGGCGAGGAAACGTACGGACATGGCGCAGCAGCCTGAGGTAGTGATCGTCGGTGCGCGGGAGCAGGAGCTCGAGGCTCTGCGCCCGCACATCCTGGACATGGTGAACATCCGCGCCGCCGAGCAGGACCCGCAGAAGGCGCTCGCGCTCATCCAGAAGGAGCCGCCGAGCATCGCGCTCCTCTATCTGGACCACGACCCGCAGGCCATCTTCGGCGTATCGCAGCAGATCTCGCGGCTCGACGGCTGCGTCTCGATGATCGTCTCGCGCGACCGCGACCCCGAGAAGATCCTCGCCGCGATGCGCGCCGGGGCCAAGGAGTATGCCTTCCTCGACGAGGGGGCGGGGGACGTGCGCCGGGCGATCCGCGACCTGAACGTGCGCGATGCCGAGCCAGCCGTCGCCGCCTCGCAGCCCGCTGCCGCGCGGCAGGGGGTGATCATCGCCGTCTTCGCCTGCAAGGGGGGGAGCGGGGCCACCACGATCGCCACCAACCTGGCGGGCGCGCTGCTCGAGAGCGACGAGGACGAGCGCAACGCCGTGGTGATCGTGGATCTGAACCAGCAGCTCGGCGACGTGCTCTCCTTTCTCGACCTCACGGCGCGCTACACGCTCCACGACGTCGTCTCGAACATGCGTCGGCTGGACCGCGAGCTCCTGATGCAGTCGCTCACGCAGCACACCTCCGGCCTCTACGCGGTGGCGCAGGGGGACAACCTCGACGAGACCGCCGAGGTGGACAGCAAGGGGACGGCGCAGCTCCTGGGCCTCTTGCGCAAGCACTTCGACTACGTCGTGGTGGACGGCCTGCGCGACTTCAACGAGAACGCGCTCGTCGCGCTCGACCTGGCCAACAAGATCCTCCTCACCATCACGCAGGACATCCCGTCGGTGAAGAACGCCAACCGGTGCCTCGCGGTCTTCAAGCGGCTCGGTTACGGCCCCGACAAGCTCAAGCCGGTGCTCAACCGCTACGCACGCGGCACGAAGCTCGACCCGGACTCGATCGGCGACGCGCTCAACACGCCCATCGTGGGGACCGTGTGCAACGACTTCCCGACGGTGATCAAGGCGGTCAACGACGGCAACCTGCTCGTGAAGGCTGCGCCCAAGGCGCGCGTGACGCTCGACATTCAGGGCCTGGTGCCGCTCGTGGGGGGCACCTCGCGGCAGAAGCGGCGCGGGCTCTTCGGTTTCCTGGGGAAGTGAGATGAAGCTCCGCGATCGTCTGAAGCTCGGCCACGACTCGAACCCCGACCTCCTCGCGGCGGCGCAGGAGATGCCGGCGGTCTACCACGACATGAAGCGCGCGATTCACGACCAGCTCGTGGATCGGCTCGAGCTGCAGAAGCTCGACCGCCTCAAGCCGGAGGAGCTGCGCGCTGAGCTCCGCAACACGATCACCGACCTGATCGTGGCGGCTCAGCTCCCGCTCAATCGCATCGAGCGCGAGCGGCTGATCCAGGAACTCCTCGACGAGATCACGGGCCTCGGCCCGCTCGAGCCGCTGCTGGCCGACCCGACCATCGCCGACATCCTGGTCAACGGCTACAACACGGTCTTCATCGAGCGCGAGGGGCGCATCCTCGAGACCTCGGTCCGCTTCCGCGACAACGATCACCTGATGCAGATCATCAACCGCATCGTGAGCCGCATCGGCCGACGCGTGGACGAGACCTCGCCGATGGTGGACGCGCGCCTCCCTGACGGCTCGCGCGTGAACGCGATCATCCCGCCGCTCGCGCTCGACGGCCCCGCGCTCTCCATCCGCCGCTTCGGCGGCAAGCCGCTCCTCGCGCCGGACCTGGTCGCGGGGGGCTCGCTCACGCCGGCCATGCTGGACTTCGTCGCCGCGGCGGTGCGCGCGCGGCTGAACATCCTCATCTCGGGCGGTACGGGCAGCGGCAAGACCACCATGCTGAACGCCATGTCGGCCTTCATCCCGCCGACCGAGCGCATCGTGACCATCGAGGACGCGGCGGAGCTCCAGCTCCAGCAGAGGCACGTGGTGCGCCTGGAGACCCGCCCCCCGAACCTGGAAGGGAAGGGGGCGATCACGCAGCGGGACCTGGTCCGCAACAGTCTCCGCATGCGTCCCGACCGCATCATCGTCGGCGAGGTTCGCGGCGCCGAGGTCATGGACATGCTCCAGGCCATGAACACGGGCCACGACGGATCGATGACCACCGTGCACGCCAACAGCCCGCGCGACGCGCTCACGCGCCTCGGCGCGATGGTGGGGATGGCCGGGGCGGTCTACAGCGAATCGGTCATGTCGCTGACCCTCTCGCGGGCGCTGAACATGGTGGTCCATCTGTCGCGCGGCTCCGACGGGAAGCGTCGCGTGCTCTCGATCTCGGAGATCACGGGGATGGAGGGGTCGGTGATCACGATGCAGGAGATCTTCATGTTCCGTCAGCGCGGCGTGGACGCGAACGGACACGTGCTCGGAGAGAGCGTGGCGACGGGCATCCGACCCCAGAGCCTCGAGCGCATCCAGCGCGCGGGGTACGGGACCGACATCAGCTTTCGCGCATGACCACCAACGTCCTCCTCGTCGTCGTCGGTGTCGTGGTCTTCCTGGCCGCCGAGGCGGCCTACTACCTCGTGGTCTACCGGGGCGAGCAGCGGCGCCACGAGCTCCGGCGCCGGCTGAAGTCCCTCGGGATGCAGACGGCGGGGGCGAGCCTGCTCCGCGAGCGCCGCATGGCGCGGAGCCCCTCGCTCGACGCGCTCCTCCGGCCGTGGCCCTTCGCCCAGCGTCTCGAGGATCTCCTGCTCAAGACGGACCTCAACTGGACGGTGGCCTTCACGCTCGCGCTGTGCATTGGCCTGGCCGTGGGCCTCACCATGCTGCTCGTGATGCCGCTGCACAGCGTGATCCTCTCCGCCCTCGTCGGTATTCCCTTGGGCGGAGCGATCCCGATCCTCATCGTGCTCAACGCGCGCGTGCGGCGCAGCATCAAGATCTCGCAGCAGCTCCCCGACGCGCTCGAGATGATGGTGCGGTCGCTGCGCGCCGGCCACGGCATCTCGTCGGGCTTCAAGCTGGTGGCCGAGGAGATGCCGGCCCCCGTGGCGGTCGAGTTCGGCCGCTGCTTCGAGGAGCAGAACTTCGGCGTCGATTTTCGCGAAGCCATCACGCACATGACCGAGCGCGTGCCGGACAACCTGGACCTCAAGCTCTTCGCCGTCTCGGTGATCATCCAGCGCGAGACGGGCGGCAATCTGGTGGAGATCCTGGACCAGATCGCCACCACGATTCGGGACCGGTTTCGCTTCTACGGCAAGCTGCGGGCGCTGACGGCCGAAGGGCGCCTGTCGGGCTACATCCTCGGCGCCCTCCCCTTCCTGTGCCTGCTCTTCGTCGGACTCATGAACCCGCAGTACCTCGTGCCGATGGTCACCGACACCATCGGCCGGCTGATGGCGCTCGGAGGCCTCGTGATGTGGGCCCTCGGCATCCTGTGGATGCGCAAGCTCTCGCAGGTGGATTACTAGGAGCTGGACGATGGGGCAGCTCGTACAGAACTTCCTCGCGGGACCGGCGGGCTACGCCGCGGTGCTGGTCGTGGCCTTCGGCGCGGCGATGGCGCTCGTGATGGGGCTCCGGTACGTGGCCGTCGCGCGGCGCGATACGACCCGCGAGCGCCTGGAGCGGGCGATCCGTCCCTCGACGGCCGTGGTCCCGGCGGACGCAGCCGAGCCGCGGCCGGCGCCGGAGACAGAGGCCAAGCCAGCCTCGATCTGGGCCCGACTGCTCACCCCGCTCGCGAAGGTGGCTCAGCCCGGCGACGAGGAGGAACGGGGTCGGCTGCAGAGTCGCCTGGCCTACGCCGGCATCCGCCACGAGCGCGCCATGGCGGTGTACCTCGGCTCGAAGGTCTTTTTCTGCCTGGCACTCGGCGTGTTCTTTCTCTGGCTCAACTCGATTCGACCCCAGCCGCTCCGGTTCGCCGCGCTCTATACGCTCGTGCTGATGAGCATCGGCTTCTACCTGCCGAACCTCTGGCTCATGGGGCGGGTGAAGGACCGGCAGTCGAAGATCAACCGCTCGCTCCCCGACGCGCTCGACCTGATGGTCACCTGCGTGGAGGCGGGGCTCGGGCTCGACGCCGCGGTGAACCGGGTGGCCGAGGAGGTCAAGCTCGCGGCGCCCATCCTGTCGTTCGAGCTCTCCACGACGGGGCTCGAGATGCGCGCCGGTCTTTCGCGGGGCCAGGCCTTCCGGCGCCTCGCGCAGCGCACCGGCGTCGAGGAGCTCTCGAACCTGGCGGCGATCATCATCCAGACGGAGATCTTCGGCACCTCGGTGGCGCGCTCGCTCCGCGTGCAGTCCGAGGCGATGCGCATCCGCCGCATGCAGCTCGCGGAGGAGCGGGCCGCGACCGTGGCGGTGAAGCTGACCGTGCCGCTCATCTTCTGCATCCTCCCGTCGCTCTTCGCGGTACTCATGGGGCCGGCCGTGGTGCGCATCATCCGGATCTTGATGCCCCGCATCACCGGCGGCGGAGGGTAAGCCCATGCTGCGAGGAATACCGGCGCTCTGTGGCGTGGCCCTGCTGGCCGGTTGCGCGAGCTCTTCGGGCTCGGGGAGCGGCGAGCGGGTCTGGGACGCGCGCCGCAACCCGTACGAGTTTCATCGCGGCATGACCTACGCGCTCTTGCGGGCCTCGTCGGCGCAGCGCGCCGTGCCGCACGTGAACGAGCTCCTGCGCCTCAAGCCCAAGGCCGCGGAGCCCTACTACCTGCTCGGGCGGCTCTACCTGGAGCTCCGGGTCCCGGGGCGCGCCGAGGGGGCGATGCGCGAGGCGCTCAAGCGCGACGTGAACTTCGCCCCCGCGTACGGGAGCCTCGGGGTCATTCTGGACACCCAGCGACGGCATCGCGAGGCCGAGCAGGCGCACCGAGCGGCCCTCAAGCTCGACGACCAGCGCGCCTCGTACCACAACAACCTGGGTTTTTGCCTGTACCTCCAGGGGCGCGTGCGTGACGCCGTCGAGGCCTATCGCCTCGCGCTCCTGCGCCAGCCGACCCACCTGCGCATCCACAACAACCTGGCCTTCGCCTACGCGCGCGAAGGGAACTTGCATCTCGCGTACCGGCACTTCCGCATGGGGGGCAAGCCGGCCGAGGCGCAGAACAACATGGGCTTCGTCTACGAGGAGCTGGGCGAGCTCGAACGTGCCTACGACTTCTATCTCAAGGCCTTGCAGCTCGACCCGGAGCACCTCCGCGTCCGGAAGAACCTCGAGCGCATCTGCAAAAGACTCGGTCGCCCGATGCCCAGCCTGCTATCCTCTGCGAGAGAGGCACCCGGGACGACCCCACAGGAGGACACGCCATGAAGCGTGCATTGCTTTGGATTGTCGCCGGGATGGGGCTTGCGGCGTGTGGCCCGCGCGAGCATCTGCGCGAGGACTACGGCCGGCAGACGCGGCAATTCTGGACCCGTCAGAAGATCAACCGGGAAGCAGCCACGGGCAACCCCCTCGGCCTCGACTCCGAGGAGGCGGTGCTGATCCAGGGCCGCTACCGCAAGACGATCGGGGGCTCGGAGGCGACCGGCGAGGTGGGCAAGGGCTCTCCAGCGAGGGTGTTGCTGTTGCAGGAGGGTAAAGATGGGAAGGGCGGCAAGTAGGGGACATCTGGCGCGGCGCCTTTCGGCCGTGCGCGAGCGGTGGGCCCGGCGCGAAGAGGGGAGCGTCATCCTCATCTTCGCCATCATGCTGGCGGTCCTCATCGGCCTGGCGGCGTTCGTGCTGGACTCGGGCCACCTGTATCAGGTGCGCAACCAGATCCAGAACACCTGCGATTCGGCCTCGCACGCCGGCGCGATGAAGCTGGACGGCACGGACACGGGGATCACCAACGCCCGCGCCGCGGCCAAGGACCTCGCGCTGCAAAACCCGGCCAACAACGCGAACGTCGCGCTTCAGGACGCGGACATCATCTTCGGGCACTGGGACACGATCACCGAGGTCTTCACCTCGTTCGGTCCGACTCCCACGACGGCGCAGGTTCCCGCGGCGAACGCCGTGCGGGTGCTCGGCGAGCGCGCCGCGACCTCGAGCACCCCGGTGCGACACTTCTTCGCGTCGTTCCTCGGGCGGAGCCAGTCGGACGTGCGGGCCTCGGCCATCGCCGTCGGGGGCGGGCCGGTCTCGGAGTGCGGCTTTCCGCTGGTCGTGGCGGACTGCAATCTCACGAACCCCGTCGGCAGCGGGACGTGCCAGTGGTGCATGCAGTTTCAGGATGCGAACTCGGACAACGCGGGGTGGACTACCTTCGCTGCACACGGGCAGGTGGGCGGCCCGGCCATCAACGGGCTCATCCGCGCCGGCTGCTACGACGCGAATGGCAATGTGTCCATCGACCCCGTGACGAGAGAGTGTACCGGGGGCTGCAACCGGTACATGGCCGGCCAGTCGATCCAGGTCGGCAACGGCAACGGCATGAACACCGGCAACAACAACTTCTGTCCGACGATCCAGGACATCCTGCGGCGCGGCAACCCGTCGAACGTGCCGCAACCGTTCAACGTGCGCGTGCCGGTGCTGCAGAGCACGGGCGCTTGTCCGAGCTTCCAGTACGCGGGGACGCACGTCATTGCCGGCTGGGCGGTGCTGGAGATCTACGGCGCGCGGTGCAGCAACAGCGGGCCCTTCGTCGTCGCACCGGGGGCCGGTGGCGGTTGCGTCGCGCCGCCCTCGGGCAAGTTCATCGTCGGGAAGCTACGCTGTGACCTGACCTCAACGGGTCCGGCGGGCGGCGGTTTCTTCGGCCTGGACTCGACGCGCATTCGCCTCGTCCGCTAAGGCCTCTACGGGATGCGCAGCGCGGGCACGTAGCGCGCGGCCACGGCCCACCCCACCCCGAGCAGGATCGCCACCCCGTAGGGCAGCCGGTGCGCCGCCGCGGGAAAGCCCTCGTCGTCGCGCTCGACGGCTCGCGTGCCGCGACGGAAGAGCCCCGAGAAGGTGGCCTTGAGCCGGCCCCGGAGCGCGGCCACGACCAGGGCCAGCAGGCCCCCCGCCAGCACCACGTAGACCAGCGCCCAGAGGGCGAGCGGCCAGCGCAACAGCGCGCCCACGGCGGCCATCAGCTTCACGTCCCCGAGGCCCACCAGGCGCAGCAAGCCGAAGAGGCCGAAGACCGCGAAGAGCACCGCCGCGCCGAGAGCGGCGTGCCCGAGCCCGAGGCGAAAGCCCGCCGCGGGCCCAAGGTAGGCCGCGATCACGGCATAGTTGACGATCAGCCCGACGAGCACCCCGCTGCCGGTGAGCCAGTTCGGGATGCGGTATTCGCGCAGGTCGGTCACCGCGCCGATGGCGCAGACGAGCAGGCAGAGGAGATCGGGGAGGAGGAGCCAGTTCACCGAGGGAAGGCGTGGCTAGGTGAGCAGGCACCGCAGCGCGCAACACAGCCAGGCGGGATGGATCGCGAGCCCCCCATGCTACGGCGAGTATTTGCGGACGATGACGTTCGTCCCTTGACCCACGACTGTGATGCGACCCACCGCGATGATGTTGTTCGCCGAGTCCGTGGTCACGCCGTGCCAGCGGTCGTCGTTGTTCGCGCCGCCGTTGATGGTGCGCGTCCAGGTCACGACGGGTGGGTTGGCCTTGGTGTACTTGCGGAGCCACCCGTTCAGCGACTGGTTCGCGACGGTCTCGTAGCCGCCCACGATGATGTTGTCCTGCGCGTCCACCGCGACGCAGGTGGCGGCGTCGTTGCCGTTCGCGGCGCCGTTATAGGACTGCGTCCAGATCGTGTTGCCGGCCGGGTCCAGCTTGCGCACCCAGACGTTCGTCCCTTGGCCCGCACCCGTGTCGTAGCCCACCAGGATCACGTTGTTCGCCGAGTCGGTGGCCACCGCGTAGCCCTCCTGGTTCGGCGTGTCGTTGTACTGATTGGTCCACGCGATGGTGCGGTCGGCGGCGTACTTGCGCGTCCAGATGCGCCACGGGTTCGGTGCGGTGGCCGCGCGCGCCCGGCCCACGACGATCGCCGCGTCGGTGCCGTCGGTGTCCACACCGAAGAGCAGATTGTCTCCGTTGCCGGAGTCGGTCCAGCCCGCGATCGGGGCGCCCGCCGTGGTGTACTTGGCCATCCAGATCGAGCCGTTCTGCTGGCCCACGATCACCGGCTGGCCGAGGCGGTCGGTGGCCACGCCGCGGTCGAGGTCCTCGCCGGCCGTCCCCGAGGGGCCGATGGTCCAGACGGTGGCCCCCGCCGCGTCGTACTTGCGCGTCCAGTGCTGCCGTCCCACCGCCGGCGCTTGCGCCAGGAAGCCCGACACGATCATCTTGCCGGCGCGATCGTGGGTCACCGCCATCGCGGCGTCGTCGCCGTTCGAGGAACCGTTCTCCGTCTTGGTCCACTGCAGCGTGCCGGCGGTGTCGTACTTGGCGACCCAGATGTTCGTGCCTTGCGCGTTGGCGGTCTCGCGCCCGGCCACGTAGATCGCGTTCGCGGTGTCGGTGGCCACGCCGGTGGCGAAGTCGTTGCCGTCCACGGCGCCGTTGTGCTGCCGCGTCCAGAGCACCTCGGGCGGCGGCGGCGGCGCGTCCGGCCGGTAGACGTCGCGCGCCACGCCGGTGTCGCGGCGTCCGGCGTCGGGCCGCGGGCCGTCGCGCCGCGGTCCGTCGGAAGCCGGGCCGCGATCGGGGTTCACCGCGGAGTCGGACGAAGGCGCTCCCTCGTCGGGGCTCGGCAGCGCGTCCGCGACGCTCTGGTCCCCGACGCGCTGGTCCACGAACCCGAGGTCCCTGGCGCCGCGGTCGTAGACCGTCACGCTCGAGTCGCTGGCCGTGGAGCCGTCGCCGGCGGCGGGATTGTCGCTCTTACAGCCGGCCGATAGTGCGCTCATCCCCCCGACGAGCAGAGCCGTGACCCAACGATGCATGCGCATGAACGCTGCCTCCTCCTCCTAAGATGAGATCGAGAGTACCGGGCGCGCGCGAGCCGCACAACTTCGGCCACGCACGGCGACGGTGTGGCAGGTAGGTGCGTGCCGGCTGGAGTAGGTGAGGACGGTGAAGCCCGGCCTGCCTGGGCCCGGCCGTGCCCCGGGCCGGGTGTCTACGGCAGGAACGTGAGCGCGGAGCGGTCCTGGCTGCGGATCTGCGAGGCGATGGTCTGGTTGCGGGTCAGGATCTGGTGCGTGAAGAAGCGCGCCGTCTCCACCTTGTTGAAGTAGAAGCGGGCCTCGGGGTCTTCCTGGTGCAGCGTGCTGCGCGCCGCCGCCTCGGAGGCGCCCTTCGCGGCGTAGATCGCCTCGAGCTTCTCCTGCGCGATCACCCCCTGCTCGAGGAGGAGCCAGCCCATCACCACGCCTCCCGCCATCTCGAGGTACGAGCTGGCGCAGAGCACCGGGTAGCGTCGGTCGGCGGAGAAGGCCTGTGCCGCGAGCTCCATGCTCACGGCCTGCAGGCGACCGAGCTCCTCGGCGAAGACGCCGAGCTCCTTGCCGAGGGTGTTGTGCTGCTTGTGGGCCTCGGTGAAGCGCGACAGCTCCTCGACGAGGGTGCGGAAGAGCAGGCCCCCCTGCGCGGGCAGCTTGCGCCCGAGCAGATCGAGCGCCTGGATGTCGTTCGTGCCCTCATAGATCGACGCGATCTTCACGTCGCGCAGGTGCTGCTCGACGGGGTATTCCTGCAGGTAGCCGTAGCCGCCCATGCACTGCATCGAGACGCGCGTCACCTCGAAGCCGAGGTCCGTGCAATAGGCCTTGCAGATGGGGGTCAGCACCTCGAGCAGGGCCTTGGCGCGGCCGGCCGCCTTCGGGTCCGGGCTGTGGCGCGCGACGTCGGCGAAGAAGGAGGTCTTGTAGAGCAGCGCGCGGCTCCCCTCGACGACGGCCTTGCTCCAGAGGAGCATGCGTCGCACGTTCGGGTGCTGGCTGATCACCACCCGCGGCGCGTCGGGGTTCTTGAAGTTCTCCACGTCCACGCCCTGCACGCGCTCGTTCGCGTACTCGAGGGCGTAGTAGTAGGCCTGCGCGGCGAGCGAGAGCCCCTGCAGACCCACGGCCACGCGCGCCTCGTTCATCATGTGGAACATCAGCGGCAGGCCCTGGCCCTCCTCGCCGAGGAGCCACGCGCGGCACTTGTCCGCGTCCCCGAACTGCATCACGCAGGTCGGGGAGGCCTTGATCCCCATCTTGTGCTCGATCCCCGCGCAGGTGACGTCGTTCGGCTCGCCGGGCTTTCCGTCGGGGGTGGGGCGGAACTTCGGCACCACGAAGAGCGAGAGCCCCTTGAAGCCCTTCGGCGCGCCTTCGGTGCGCGAGAGCACGAGGTGCACGTGGTTATCCACCATGTCGTGCTCGCCGCCGGTGATGAAGATCTTGGTGCCGCGAATGAGCCACGCGTCTCCGTCGCGGCGCGCGGTGGTCTGGATGTCGCCGACGGCGGAGCCGGCTTGCGGCTCGGTGAGGCACATCGTGCCCTGCCACTCGCCGGACTGGAGCTTCGGCAGATAGA
The DNA here is from genome assembly GCA_020848905.1 of Deltaproteobacteria bacterium. Lineage (NCBI taxonomy): Bacteria > Pseudomonadati > Myxococcota > Myxococcia > Deltaproteobacteria bacterium. Next base: position 45,824 of record JADLHG010000070.1, on the reverse strand, counting down.
TCGCCTTCAGCGCCTCCGGCGCCGCGTTCTCGAGCAGCGACATGGTGGACGTCGTGAGCCCGAGCGAGAGCGCGAGCGAGCAGCACGCCCCCGTGTAGAGCTCGCCGATCGCCGTGGCCATGATGAGAGGCATGCCGAGGCCGCCGCGCGATTCGGGGGAGAGCAGGCCGAGCCAGCCCGTCTCGCGGATCGCCTTGTAGGCGGCGGCGAAGCCGGGAGGCATCGTCACCCGGCCGTTCGCGTAGACGGCGCCGATCTGATCTCCGGGGCGATTGATCGGCGCGAGCACCTCGCGGGCGAAGCGCGCCGCCTCGTCGATCATCATCAGGATCGTCTCCTCGTCGAGCTGCGCGTAGGGCGGCAAGGCCTGCAGCTCGGCCAGGGAGAGGTGCTCGAAGAGCGCGAACCGCATGTCTCGGAGGTCGGTGTTGAAGGTGCGTTCTGGCATGCAGAAAGCCTAGCTGACCGGTCGGTCAGTCGTCCAGGGCCAAGTTGACGCACTGGGCCATGCGGGAAGGGTCTGGTCCGCCCAGTCTCGTGGCGGTAGGCTGCCGCCATGCGACGTGCACGGTCTATCTCCTCGATATTCATTATTGCCGCCCTGGCGCTGGATAGTGCCGGCTGCGCCGACCAGGGGCTCTCCGCGGACGCCGGGGTGGCGGAGGCGGGTGGCCGGGAAGCGGGCGCCCGGGAAGCGGGCGCGGATATGACGCGGGCGGACGGCCTATCCCCGGAAGCGCGCTGCCGGCCGAGCGCCGCGCTGGTGGGTCGCGTCTCGCAGGCCCGCCTGCTCCAGGATCTGAAGGCCCTCGTGGCTCTCGGCGAGCGGCGGAGCTACGACGGGCAGATGAAGGCCGCGGCGTACCTTCACGGGGAGCTCGCCCAGCTGTCCGGGTTCACCGTGCGCAAGCACCTCTACAGCTACCAGGGGAAGGTCTACGAGAACCTGGAGGCCCGACTCGAGGGGCAGGACCCCGCGGCGAAGGTCATTGTCGCGGGGGCGCACTACGATTCGATCAGCGAGAAGCCGACCGATGCTCCGGGCGCCGACGACAACGCGTCGGGGACGGCGGCGGTGCTCGAGGCGGCGCGGGCTCTCGCGGGGTGCCGGCCCGCGCGCGGCGTGCGGCTGGTCTTCTTCTCGAACGAGGAGGTCGGGACGGTGGGCTCGCAGGCCTACGTCACCTTCCTGAAGAAGGAGCTGCCGCCGTCGAAGGTGGAGGGCTTTCTGAACGTAGACACCATCGCGTACGGCCCGGCGGGAGAGGACCTGGATCTCGCGACCAAGCCCGCCCACGCGGGTCTCGTGGAGCGCATGGCCGTCGCGGTGCAGGCCTACACGGGGCTGAAGGTGAAGAAGATCATCTCCGAGCACTGTGGGTGAGGCGACGAAGGGCCCTTCTGGTCAGAAGGGTATGCGGCCTTGTTCGCGATCGAGGAGTACACGGGAGACTCCCTGAAGCCGGTGAAGAACCCGGGCTATCACTCCGTCGGTGACACGCTCGACAAGCTGAACCTGGTCTTTCACGCGGAGGTCACGCGGGGCCTCGTGGCAGCGCTCGCGAGCTTCGCCAATCCCTGAGGGCCGCCGTCTCCTTTGACCTCGGTCAAGGTAGCGCCGAAGATCCACGATCTATGCTGCCGCCCTCCCTGGCGGGGCCAGCCCTTCTGGGACACGCTTTTCCCTCCCTCGCGACCGCACGGAGAACCCATGGCCGACCTGACCGCAGACAAGAAGTTCAAGGTGCTGTGCGAGATCAGCCGCGCGCAGCACTTCGCCTGGCGCGAGGCGGTCAAGGAGCTCGGCTCCGAGGCTGAAGCCGCCGCCGCGGTCCTGCGCATGTGGGAGGTGACGGGGGTGCAGACGGCGCAGGCCTACGTGAAGCGCATGGACCCCGCGAAGCCCGTCGCGCCGCAGTTCGCGACCAGCATCGTCTGGAGCAGCGACTGCATGGGCGAGGACGCCGTGGTCGAGCCGGGCGCCGACGCGGCAGTGGACGAGGCCTTCGTGCGGCACCACGACTGCCCCTGGTTTCACTGGCACAAGAAGACGGGGCTCCTCGCCGAGGACCAGCCCGGCTGCGACGCGTGGTTCCGTTCCGCGATCGCCGAGGTGAACCGCGTGCTCGGCACGAAGCTGCGTTTCGAGACGCTCTCCTCGCTCCCCGCGGGGGGCAGCTGCTGTCTGCGCCGGATCTGGACCGAGCGCTGATGGCTCAGCCGGACGGGCGAACCGAGCCGCGAGGCGGCGCAGAGCGGGCGGAAGAGCGCACCGGCTCGCGGCTGCAAGACCCCCTGCTCCAGGGCGAGGGGGCCGAGGCCTGCATCCTGGGTAACGAGGCGATCGTGCGCGGCGCGCTCGAGGCGGGGGTGGGCTTCGCGAGCGGCTACCCCGGCACGCCCTCGTCGGAGATCACCGACAGCTTCGCGCGGCTGGCGAAGCAGCGCGGGATCGTCTTCGAGTACTCGGTGAACGAGAAGGTGGCGGTGGAGATGGCCTATGCCGCGGCGCTGGCCGGGGCGCGGTCGATCTGCGCGATGAAGCACCTCGGCCTGATGGTCGCGGGCGACCCGCTCACCACCATGACCTACGTGGGCGTGAAGGCGGGGATGGTGATCGTGAGCGCCGGGGACCCCTCGTGCCGCACGAGCCCGAACGAGCACGACCAGCGGCACCTCGGGCCGATGCTGCACCTGCCGGTGATCGACCCGAGCACGCCGGCGCGCGCGCACGCGCTGACCAAGCTGGCCTTCGAGCTCTCCGAGGAGGCCTGCCTGCCGGTCCTGCTCCGCGTGACCACGCGGCTCTGCCATTCGCGCGCGGCGGTCCGCTTCGGCGCGCTCCCCGAGCTGCCGCACCCGGCGGGCTTCGTGCGCGACCCGCGCCGCTACACGCCGCTCCCCGAGAACGCGCGGCGCATGCGCCTCGAGCTCGAGGAGCGCTTGCGGCGGGCGGAGGCGCGGCTCGCGGCGGGGGGAACCCTGCGCGTCCACGGCGAGAGCGCGCTCGGCGTGCTTGCTTCCGGAGCGCCGGCGGCCACGACCTATGACCTGCGCGAGGCCTACGGCCTGCAAGGGGCGCTCACCCTGCTCAGCCTCGAGGGGCTCTACCCGCTCCCCGAGGCCGCGCTGCTCGCCGCGCTGAAGCCGCTCTCGCGGCTGCTCGTGGTGGAGGAGCTCTCGCCGTACCTCGAGGACGCGATCCGCGCGCTCTGCCAGCGGCACGGACTCGGGGTCGAGATCCTGGGCAAGCGCACCGGGCACCTGCCGGCGGCCTTCGAATACGAGCCCGAGGTGATCGCGCGCGGCCTGCGCGCCGCGTTCGAGCTCGGCCCGGTCGGTGCGGCGCCCGTCGCGCCCGCGCTCGGCGTCCCGCCGCGTCCCCCGTCGCTCTGCCCGGGGTGCGGCCACCGCGCGGCCTACTTCGCCGCGCGCTCCGCCTTTTCAGAAGAACAGCTCTATTTCAACGACATCGGCTGCTACACGCTCGGCTACGGGCCACCGCTCGAGACGGTGGACGCGCTCCTCTGCATGGGCGCGGGCTTCACGCTGGCCGCGGGGGTGGCGCGCGTGACCGGCCAGCGCACGGTGGGCTTCGTCGGAGACTCGACCTTCTTTCACGCCGGAATGCCCGCGCTGCTGAACGCGATCAAGGAGAACGTGGGGATGGTGGCGGTGATCCTGGACAACCAGATCACGGCCATGACCGGCTTTCAGGAGAGCCCCGTCTCCCGCACCGAGGTCTCGATCGAGGCGGTGGTGCGCGCGCTCGGTGCGACGCAGGTCGAGACGGTGGACTCCTACGACCCGGCCGCCAGCATCGCCGCCTTCCGACGGGCGCGCGAGGCCGACGGGCTCTCGGTGGTCGTCGTGCGCCGCGCCTGCCCGGTGAACCACGCGCGGGCGGCGGGCCAGGGGTTTCGCCCGCAGCTCTACCAGGTGGATGCGAGCCGCTGCCGCACCTGCGGACGTGCGGCGAGCGGCCTGCGCTGCGACCAGTGCCTCACCGAGGGCTACGAGCGGCACCTGGCGCGCACGCGGGGGAGCGCCGTGCGCGAGGGCCTAGGGACGGTGGCGAGCCAGGCCCCGTGCGCCGCGCGCTGTCCGCTCTCCCTCTGCATCGAGGGCTACGCCGGGCATATCGCGGCCGGCGAGTACGGCGAGGCGCTCGGCCACATCCTCACGCGCACGCCGCTGCCCGAGAGCGTCTGTCGCGTCTGCCACCGCCCCTGCGAGACCGTTTGCGTGCGCAAGGACTCGGGGGGCGCGGTGGCGGTCAACGACCTGAAGCGCTTCGTCGTGGAGTGGGCCGACGCGCAGCCGAGCTACCCCTATCAATGGAAGCGGCTCGGCACGCACGCGCGGCGGGTGGCGGTGGTGGGCTCGGGGCCCGCGGGCCTCGGCGCGGCGCACGAGCTCTGGCTTCGGGGCTACGCGGTGACGGTCTTCGACGCGGCGCAGGAGCCGGGGGGGGTGCTGCGGCACGCGATCCCCGCCTATCGCCTGCCGCGCGAGGCGCTCGAGCGGGATCTGGAGCGGCTCTTCGCGCTCGGCATCACCTTCGAGGGAGGGCGCGCGCTCGGTCGCGAGCTCAGCCTCTCGGGGCTGCTCGCCGACGGCTTCGAGGCGGTCTTCCTCGGGCTGGGCGCGCAGGCGCCGCGGCGGCTCGAGCTGCCGGGCGCGGGCGGACCGGGCGCCCCGGCGGTTTTAGAGGCCTTACCCTATTTGCGGGCGCACGCGGCCGGAGCCCCGCTTCCCACCGGTCGGCGCGTGGTGGTGATCGGCGGCGGGAACGCGGCGGTGGACGCAGGACGGGCCGCGCGGCGCGCCGGGGCGACGAGCGTCACGCTGGCCTGTCTCGAGGCGCGTGAGGCGATGCCCGCGCTCCCCGAGGAGCTCGCGGCGGCGGAGCACGAGGGGGTGCACTTCGCGACGGGGGTGCGGCCGGTCCGGCTCGAGGCCGGCGGTCTGGCCGTGGAGACGCTCGGGCTCGAGGCGGACCTGGTGCTGCTCGAGGCCGATCAGGTGCTGGTCGCGATCGGGCAGGGGGCGGAGCTCTCGATGCTGGACGGCGACGAGGTGGTGCTCGGGCGCGCGCCGGACGGGCTTCTGGCCGTGAACCCCGAGACGGGGCAGACCAGTCACCCGCGCATCTTCGCCGGGGGGGACGTGATCCCCGGCGAGCGGATGGTCACGACGGCCATCGCGTCGGGACAGCGCGCCGGCTGGGCCATCGACCGCCTGCTGCGCGGGGCCGAGGAGGCCGACCGTCGGCCGCCGCCGCTCCGTCCCGCGGCCGGAAACGGCCAGACGGCGGTGGCGCTGGGCGTGCCGAGCTGGCGGCCTCGCGCCGTGCCGGCCGAGCGAGACGTTACAGAACGGTTGCTCGCTTTCCACGAGGTGAACGGGCCCCTCGACGAGACGACGGCCCGGGCCGAGGCCGCGCGCTGTCTCTCCTGCGGCTCGTGCGGCAACTGCCGGGTCTGCATCGACGTGCTCGGCTGCCCCGCCTTTTACGAGGCGAACGGCCGCATCCTCATCGAGCCCACGCTTTGCCTCGGCTGCGGGGTCTGCGCCGTGATCTGCCCCAACCAGGCCATCGTTCCGACGGGGCAGGCATGACGGGCGGCGTGACGGTCCTGCTCGTGGGCGTGGGGGGCCAGGGGGTCCTCACCGCGGCCGAGATCCTGAGCCTCGCGGCGCACCACGCCGGCCTCCCCGTCGGGGCGGGCCAGCTCCACGGCATGTCCCAGCGCGGTGGGAGCGTCGAGTGCCTCGTGCGCCTCGGTACGAGCGAAAGCGCCTTCGCCATCGGCCGCGCGCCGGACGTGGTGCTCGGCTTCGAGCGGCTCGAGACGCTGCGCGCCCTGCCGCGGCTGGGACCGACCACGCGGGTCCTCTTCTCGGACGGCGCGATCGTGCCCTTCGCCATGGTGCAGAGGCGCGAGGCCTACCCGAGCGTGGAGGAGATCCTCTCCCGGCTCCGCGCGGTGGCCCCCGCGACGCAGGCCCTCGACGGGAGGGCGCTCGCCGGCCAGACGGGGGCCAGCCGGACCCTGAACGTGCTGCTCCTCGGCGCGCTTTCGGGGCTCGAGCTTCTGCCGCTCTCGAGCGAGACGCTCTTCGCCGCGGTGGCCGAGCGCTGCCCGGCGCGCTTTCTCGAGGCCAACCGGCAGGCCTTCGAGCTCGGCCGGCGCTGGGCGCAGGAGAACCCGGGAGAACCCCTCACAGGGAAGGACGTGGGATGACGGACCGGACGCCCCAGGCGGAAACGACCTTCAAGATCGGCATCGACGTGGGCGGGACCTTCACCGACCTCTTCTGCTGGTCGGGGACGGGCGAGGTGGAGACCTTCAAGGTGCTCTCCACGCCGCAGGACCCGTCGGTGGGGCTCGTCGACGGGCTCCGCGCGGTGGCCGCGGCGCACGGGCTCTCCGTCGAGGCGCTGGCCCGCCGGGTGAAGACCATCGTGCATGGCACCACGGTCACGACCAACGCCGTGCTCACGCGGCGGGGGGCGAAGACCGGGCTCCTCACCACGGCCGGGGTGCGTGACGCCCTGGAAATGCGAAGGGGAATTCGCGAACGTCAGTACGATAACCGCTACCTGAACGTGGAGCCGCTCGTCGAGCGGGCCCTGCGGCGCCCGGTGCCGGGGCGGCTGGACGCCCAGGGGCAGGAGCTCGAGCCGCTCGACCTCGCCGCGCTGCGGGCCGAGGCGCGTCGACTGAAGGGCGAGGGGGCGACGGCGGTGGCCGTCTGCTTCATGAACGCTTTTGCGAACGATACGCACGAGCGCGCGGCGGCGGAGATCGTCCGGCAGGAGCTCCCCGAGGCGTACCTCTCGGTCTCGACCGAGCTGCTGCCCACGATCCGCTTCTTCGACCGCATCTCGACCACCGTGCTGAACGCGTACGTCGGGCCGGTGCTGCGCGACTACCTGCGCGCGCTGACGGGCAAGCTGGCGGGGATCGGCTTTGCCGGCGTGCTCCTCATCATGCAGTCCTCGGGGGGCGTGGCGCTCCCTCAGGTGACCGAGGCGCGCGCGGCGATGACGCTCCTCTCGGGTCCGGCGGGCGGGCCCCCCGCGGCGCTGGCCTACACCGCGCCGCACGGCCTCTCGAGCTGCCTGGTGGCCGACATGGGGGGGACGAGCTTCGACGTCTCGCTGGTGCAGGACGGGCACGTTGCCCTCCGCGGCGAAGGCGAGATCGACCGGCTGCGCATCGCGCTTCCGATGCTGGACATCGCGACGATTGGCGCGGGGGGCGGGAGCATCGGCTGGGTGGACGGCGGAGGACTGCTCCGCATGGGGCCGCAGTCGGCGGGGGCTCTGCCGGGACCCGCCTGCTACGGACGCGGCGGCGAGCTGCCGACCTCCACTGACGCGCAGCTCGTCCTCGGGTATCTGGACCCCGAGTACTTCGCGGGCGGAGCGATGAAGCTCCAGCGCGACAAGGCGCGGCGCGCGATCGAGACCCACATCGCGCGGCCCATGGGCCTGGACGTCGAGACGGCGGCGGCCGGGATGTACCGCGTGATCAGCACCAACATGGCCCACGGCATCCGGCAGATCACCGTGCGGCGTGGCCTCGACCCGCGCGAGTTCCCGCTCGTGATCGGCGGCGGGGCGGGGCCGCTGCACGCCTGTCCCATCGCGCTCGAGCTCGAGATCCCGACGGTGGTGGTGCCGCCGACGGCGTCTATCCTCTGCGCCACGGGGATGCTCCTCTCGGACCTCGGCCACGACTTCGTTCGCTCGTGCGTCGGGCCGCTCGCCGCGCTCCCCCCGGCCCGACTCGAGGGGGTGGTGCAAGAACTCGTAGCGGAGGGGCGCGCGGAGCTGGCGAAGGAAGGGGTCTCGGACGAGCGGGCCGAGGTGCAGGTGGCGCTGGATCTGCGCTACCTGCGCCAGTACCACGAGGTCACCGTGCCGGTGGCGCGCGAGGCGATCGCTCGTGGGGACTATGCGGCGCTCGCGCGGGCCTTCCACGCGGAGCACAACCGGCTCTACGGCTACGACCTCGCGGGCGAGGGGACACCGCTGGAGCTGATCAACGTGCGGGTGCGGGCGCTCGGCCGGACGGAGAAGCCCGAGCTGCCGCGACGCGAGGCGGGGGGCCCCGACCCGAGCCGCGCACTCAAGGGGCGACGCCGCGCCTTCGTCTTCGACGCGGACCGCTTCGAGGAGCTGCCGGTCTACGACGGGCACCTATTGCTCGCGGGGGCGCGCGTGGCGGGACCCGCGCTGATCGAACGGACGGACACCACGATCTTCGTCAGCGCGCGCTACGCGGCGGAGCTCGACGAGCGGGGGAGCTGTCTACTGCGCCTGCGGGCGGCGCAAGGGAGGGTGGCCTGATGCACGCACGCGACGCCATCGATCCGGTGCTGGTCTCGATCATCGGACGGGCCCTCAAGGCCATCACCGACGAGATGAGCATTAGCATGGAGAAGACCACGCGCTCTCCCATCCTCTGCGAGGCCAAGGACTTCGTCACCGGCCTCTACGACGCGGAGGGGCGCATGCTCGAGCAGACGGAGAACCTGCCGATCCTCTCCTTCTCGCTCAGCCCCGTCTGCCGGCACATCGCCGAGCGCTTCGCCGGGCAGGTCTTCCCAGGGGACGTGTTCTTTCACAACGACGTCTTCAGCTACGGCAACCAGAACAACGACGTGGCGGCCTTCAAGCCGATCTTCTTCGGCGAGACGCTCGTCGGGTGGGCGGCCACCAAGGGGCACATGGCCGACATCGGCGGGGCCGTGCGCGGGGGCTACAACCCGAACGCGACCGAGGTCTGGCAGGAGGCGCTGCGCATCCCCGCGGTGAAGGTCTACGAGCGCGGCGTGCTGCGCCAGGACGTCTGGGACCTGATCTTCGCCAACATCCGGCTGCCCATCGTGCAGGAGGACATGCGCGCCGAGATCGGGAGCTGCACCGTCGGCGAGCGCCGGCTGCTTTCGCTCATCGAGAAGTACGGGCTCGAACGCTTCGAGGCCCACAAGCGGGCGCTCTTCGAATCGACGCGCCGGCTGATGGAGTCGGAGGTGCGGGCCATCCCCGACGGGACCTACCGCGGCGAGAGCACCGTCTACTACGACGGCCGGACGGTCGGCTCGACCTACCGCATCCGCGTGACGATCACGGTCACGGCCGGGCGCATCGTCTTCGACTTCACCGGCACCGACGCGCAGACGACCGGCTTCGTGAACGGGACCTACGCCTCGAGCGCCTCGGCCACCATCCTGACCTTCCTGCAGATGGTGAACCCCGACATGCCGCACAACCACGGTATGCTCGAGCCGCTCGAGCTCGTGATCCCCGAGGGCACGATCCTGAACGCGGCCTATCCGGCGGCCACCACCTTCGGCAACCACCTCTGCCCGCCGATCGCCGACGCGATCATCCGGGCGCTCGCCCCGGCGATCCCGGAGCGCGTGACCGCGGGGTGGAATCAGTTGATGTGTTCGCTTTCCACCGGGCTCCGTCCCGACCGCGACGAGACCTACGTGGACATCCTCTTCATGGGGCTCAAGGGGGGCTCGGGGGCCACGCGGGACTGCGACGGCTACGACCACATCGGCATGATCGACGCCTCGGGGGGCGTGCTCGACCAGGACTACGAGATGTTCGAGCAGATGACGCCGCACCTGCTCCTGCGGCACGAGTACCTGACCGACTCGGCGGGGCCGGGGCGGCACCGCGGGGGCCTTGGCGTCGAGACGCGCTACCGCGTGGGGGGCCGCGAGACGCAGCTCGTGGTCTTCGGCGACGGGGACGTGGAGCCGGCCTTCGGGCTCGAGGGAGGCGGCGTCGGTACGCTGAACAGCATCGCGCTCGAGCGGCCGGACGGGACGGTGCAGGTGCCGAAGAGCAAGGACCTGGTGGCGGGGGTGCCGGCGGGGACGGTCTACGTGCAGGAGGCCGGGGGGGGCGGAGGCTTCGGTCCCCCCGAGGAGCGACCGGCGGAGAAGGTGGCCCGCGAGGTGCGAAACGAGCTGGTCTCGCTCGAGGCCGCGCGCACGCACTACGGCGTGGCGGTGGACCCGGTGACCTTCGCCGTGCTTTCCGAGGAGACGGCGCGGCTGCGGGCGGCCCGGCGCGGTGGCGGGGGGGCAGCATGAACTTCGCGCCGACCGAGGCCCAGGAAAGCGTACGCGCGCTCTTTTATCGCTTCGCGCGGGACGAGGTGCGCCCGCAGGCCGCCTCGCTCGACCGGGAGCCGCGCTTTCCGCGAGAGCTCTTCCGCCGCGCCGGGGAGCTCGGGCTCTTCTCGCTGCGCTACCCGGAGCCCGAAGGCGCGGGGCTCGACGTGGTCTCGTACGTGCTCGCGGTGGAGGAGCTCGCGTGGGGGAGCCTCGCGGTGGCGGCGGCCTGCACCATGCAGTCGCTCATGGGGACCTACTTCGTCTTCCGCTTCGCCCCCCCCGAGCTGCGGAAACGCCTGCTCGAGCCGGCGCTGCGCGGCGAGAAGGTGGGCACGATCTGCATGACCGAGCCCGACGCGGGGAGCGACCTGACGGCGATCTCCACCCGCGCCGTGGAGCGGGAGGGCGGGTACTTCCTCACGGGGGCCAAGACGTGGATCACCTCCGGTCCGGTGGCGGACTTCTTCACTGTCTTCGCCCGCACGAGCGACAAGGCGCTCTCGATCTTCCTCGTCGAGCGGGACGCCCCCGGGCTGAAGGTGGGGCGCGCGATCGAGAAGCTCGGGGTCAAGGCCTCGCTCACCTCGGAGGTCTTCTTCGAGGAGACGCCGGCCACCGCGCTCCTCGGCACGCTGCACGGCGGGATGGGCTATCTGAAGGAGATCCTCGCCGAGATCCGGGTCGTCACGGCGGCGCTGGCCCTCGGGGTCGGGCGCGCGGCGTACGAGGAGGCGCTCCGCTACGCGGGGGAGCGTAAGCAGTTCGGCCGGCCGATCCGCGAGTTCCAGGCGGTGCAGGCGCACCTGGCCGAGATGGCCACCGAGCTCGAGGTGGCGCGGCGCTTCACGCACTACGCGGCGTGGCGCAGCGACCAGAAGCTGGAGAACGCGCGCGAGGCCTCGATGGCCAAGCTCTACGCCTCCGAGGCGGCGGCGCGGGTCTGTGACCGGGCGGCGCGCGTGGCCGCGAGCTACGGCTTCGCCGAGGACCTGCCGCTCGAGCGGTACCTTCGCGACGTGCGCTTCACCCTGATAGGTGGCGGCACGTCGGAGATCTTGCGCGTGAACATCGCGCGGGAGCTGTGACCATGACGGAAGCCAGAGAGGAGCGCGCGATTCGCGTGCTGATCGCCAAGCCGGGCCTCGACGGCCACGACGTGGGGGCCAAGATCGTCTGCCGCGCGCTGATGCAGGCGGGGATGGAGGTGATCTACACCGGGCTTCGCCAGCAGCCCGAGGCGATCGCCCGGGCCGCGCTGCAGGAGGCCGTGGACGTGGTGGGGCTCTCGGTGCTCTCGGGGGCGCACCTGCCGCTCACGAAGAAGGTGAGCGACGCGCTGCGCGCGGCGGGGCTTTTCGACCAGGTGGTGCTGCTCGTGGGGGGCAACGTCCCCGAGCGAGATCGCGGCGCGCTCGAGGAGCTCGGCGCGAGCGGGGTCTTCCCCACGGCCTCGCCGCTCGACGCGATCGTGGAGTTCATTCGCGGCGAGGTGGCGCGCCGCAGGCAGGCAGGGCAGGCATGAGCGAACGCGGCAAAGGGGTCGCTCCGGTGGTCTGGGAGTCGGGACTCGAGATCAAGCCGGTCTACACCGAGGGTGACCTCTTCGACTCGAACGTGGAGGGCGAGCTCGGCCGGCCCGGCGAGTACCCCTACACGCGCGGGATCCACGGCGAGATGTACCGCAAGCGCCCCTGGACCATGCGCCAGTACTCGGGCTTCGGCACGGCGGCCGAGACGCACGCCCGCTTCGAATACCTCATCGCGCACGGCAACACGGGGCTGAACGTGGCCTTCGACTTGCCCACGCAGTGCGGGCTGGACTCGGACGACCCGATGGCCGAGGGCGAGGTGGGTCGGGTGGGGATGGCCGTGGACAGCCTGGCCGACATGGAGGAGGCCTTCGACGGCATCGACCTGAAGGGGATCACCGTCTCGCTCACCATCAACGGCTCGGCGGCGGCGATCATGGCCATGTTCTTCGCCATGGCGCGAAAGAGAGGCTTCGCTCTAAAAGACCTCCGCGGGACGGCGCAGAACGACATCCTCAAGGAGTTCATCGGGCGCGGGACCTGGATCTACCCCGTGGAGCCGTCGGTGCGGCTGGTCGGGGACACCATGGCCTTCTGCGCGCGCGAGGTCCCGCACTACAGCCCCGTCTCGGTGTGCGGCTATCACATCCGCGAATCGGGGGCCACGCCGGCCCAGGAGATGGCCTACGGCCTGGCGATCGCCTGCGCGTACCTGGACCACGTCATCGCCCGCGGGCTGCGCGTGGACGAGGTCGCGCCGGGGCTCTCCTTCAACTTCAACGTGCACGGCAACCTCTGGGAGCAGGTGGCGAAGTTTCGCGCGGGTCGCAGGCTCTGGGCCAAGCTCCTCAAGGAGCGCTACGGGGCCACGGAGCCGCGCTCGATGCAGCTCCGGATGATCGCCGGCGGGGGAGGCGGCGGGCTCACGATCCAGCAGCCCGAGAACAACATCGTGCGCGGCGCCTACTACGCGCTGGCGAGCGCGCTCTCGGGGACGCAGACCATGGCGCTCTGCTCGTACGACGAGGCGTACACCATCCCGAGCGAGCACGCGGCGCGCCTCTCGCTGCGCACGATGCAGGTGCTGATGCACGAGACGGGGGTCTGCGACACCGTGGACCCGCTCGCCGGTTCGTACTTCGTCGAGAGCACGACGAACCAGATGGAGCAGCTCATCGTCTCGATCATGAAGGAGCTCGACGCGCAGGGCGGGATCGTGCACGCCGTGGCGGAGGGGCAGATCCAGGCCCTGGTGAGCCGGCAGGCCTTCGAGCTCGAGCAGAAGCTGCGCCGGGGCGAGGTGAAGAAGGTGGGGGTGAACTGCTTCACCGAGGAGGAGGCGGCGCGCGAGGTGGAGCTGCACCCCTACCGCGAGGCCGAGGCGCGCAGCCAGGTCGAGCGGCTCGCGCGGGTGCGGCGCGAGCGGGACGGGGCCGCGGTGCGAAGCCGGCTGGCGACGCTGCGGGGGGCGGCCGAGCGGCGCGAGAACGTGATGCCGGCCATGCTGGACGCTGTCGAGGCCTACGCCACCGTCGGCGAGCTCTGCGGCACGCTGAAAGAGGTCTATGGGTGTTTCAAAGAGCCCGTACGTTTTTAGGAGTGAGAGCATGACCATTCGTCCCTTGCCCACCGAGCCGCTGCGCCGCGTGGTGCTCAGCATGGAGCAGGCGCTCTCGCTGCCGTACGCCACCGAGCGCATGGTCCAGCTCGGCTGGCGGGTGATCCGGCTCGAGCCCACGCCGATCCCCGGGCGCAAGGCCAAGGGGGACCCGAACCGCTACGTCGGCAAGCCGGTGGCCGGCGAGGACCGCGCGAGCTACTTCGTGGCCCCGAACTGCGGCAAGGAGGCCATCGCGGTGGACCTCAAGTCCGAGGCCGGGCGCGAGCTCCTCGCGCAGCTCATCCGTGGGCTCGACGTGGAGATCTTCTGCACCAACACCATGCCCGCGCGGCACGCCGGCCTGGGGCTCGACTACGAGGCGCTGCGCGCGGTGCGGGAGGACCTCATCTGGTGCAGCATCTCGGCCATGGGGCTCGCCTATCCCGAGGTGCCGGGCTACGACCCGGTGATGCAGGCTCTCTGCGGCTACATGGACCTGACGGGCGAGGCCGACGGGCCGCCGATGCAGGCGGGAGTGCCGCTCGTGGACCTCAAGGCCGGGGACGAGGCCTTCACCCAGGTGCTCGCCGCGCTGCTCGACCGGGCCGAGGGGCGCGGGGGCCGGGCGATCGACATCTCGATGGCGCAGGTGGCGCTCTCCTGGCTGCCCACGGTCCTGCCGCTCCTCGACCTCGGCAGCTCCGCCGACGAGCTGCGGCGCGCGGGGAACGAGCACCGCCAGTTCGTGCCGGTGAACGCCTACCCCACGGCCGACGGCTTCATCTACCTGGCGCTGGGGAGCGACGCGCAGTGGGCGCGGCTCGTTCTAGAACCTATATTCGCTTCGCTCGCCGACCCGGGCTACGCCACGAACGCCGGGCGGAAGGCGCGCCGGGCCGACCTCCACGGCGCGATCGCGCGCCTGACGGCCAGCCAATCTACCGCGGCGGTGGCCGCGGCGCTCGTTCGCGCCGAGGTGCCGAACGCGCCGATCAGCACCCTCGACGAGCTGACGAGCCTGCCCTTCGTGCGGGAGGCGCTGCTTCGCACGAAGACCCCCGACGGACGCACCGTGCGGCTTCCGCCCCCGGCCGTGGGGACGGCGCACCTCGCCTCGCTCGGGGGCGAGCTCCCCTTCGCCCCGGCCTACGGGGCGCACACCCAGAGCGTGCTCGAGGAGGCCGGGCTCTCCGCCGCCGAGATCGCCACGCTCCGCGCGCAAGGAGTGGTCGCATGACCGCCTTCGATCTCTATCGACCGACGAGCCTCCCCGAGGCGCTGCGCCTGGGGGCCGAGCTCGAGGGGGCCCGCTACCTCGGCGGGGGCACCGACCTGATGGTCCGCATCCGCGAGGGGAAGCAGCGGCCGAAGGCCCTCGTCTCGCTCGGCCGGATCGCCGAGCTCGAGGGGCTCTCCGTGGGCGAGACCACGCGGATCGGGGCCGGGACGCGCGTCGCGGCGCTGCTCGAGAGCCCCGCGCTGGCGGAGCTCTTCCCGGCGCTCGTGCAGGCGGCGGGTCGACTCGGGAGCGTGCAGATCCGGAACCTGGCCACGGCGGGCGGGAACCTCTGCAACGCCTCGCCCTGCGCCGACCTGGCGCCGCCGCTGCTCGTGGCGGAGGCCCGGCTCGAGGTGGCCGGGCCCGCCGGTCGCCGGGAGGTGCCGCTCGCGGACTTCTTCACCGCGCCGGGGACGACGCGCCTTGGCCCCGGCGAGCTGCTCTGCGCGATCCACGTGCCGCGGCCGCGCTCCGGTACGCGAGCGTGCTTTCTAAAACACGGGCGGGTGGCCATGGACATCGCTCTCGCGAGCCTCGCCGTAGCGGTGGAGCTCGACGGCGAGACGGTGACGCAGGCGCGGCTCGCGGCGGGGTCGGTGGCTCCGCGACCGGTGCGGCTCCCCCGGACCGAGGCGCTCCTCGCGGGGCAGCGGCTGACGCCGGAGCTCCTCGCGCGGGTGAAGGCCGAGGCCTCGGCGGAGGTGCAGCCCATCAGCGACGTGCGCGCGGGGGCGGACTTCCGCCGCCACATGATCGGCGTCCTGCTCGGGCGGGCGCTCGCCGCGCTCCTCGGGGCGCAGAAGGACGGGAGGTCGGCATGACGGTCAAGGCCACCTTCAAGGTGAACGGGCTCGCGCTCGCCGCCGAGCTGGCGCCGCACACGCGGCTCATCGATCTATTGCGAGGCCCCCTCGGGCTCACGGGCACCAAGGAAGGGTGCGGCAACGGGGAGTGCGGGGCCTGCACGGTGCTCCTCGACGGGCGGCCGGTGGTCTCGTGCCTCACGCTGGCGCTCGAGGCCGAGGGGCGGGAGATCACGACGGTGGAGGGGCTCGGCGGGCCCGGGGGAAAGCTCTCGCGGCTGCAGGAGGCCTTCGTCGCGCACGGCGGCGTGCAGTGCGGCTTCTGCACCCCGGGGATGCTCACCTCGGCCCACGCGCTCCTCGAGCGGAACCCGGACCCGAGCGAGACGGAGGTGCGGCAGGCCCTGACGGGCAACCTCTGCCGCTGCACGGGCTACACGCAGATCGTCGGGGCGATCCAGGCCGCGGCGAAGGCGCTGCGCGAGGACAAGGAAGGAGGCCAGCATGGCTGAGCGGCGACCCGAAGGGCTGCGGCACATCGGCCAGGTGCTCGCCCGCCCGGACGCGGCGGACAAGGCGAGCGGCCGCGCGGCCTACATCCAGGACCTGAGCCGGCCGGGGATGCTCTACGGCAAGCTCAAGTTCAGCGAGCACGCGCACGCGCGCATCGTGCGCATCGACACCTCGCGCGCCGAACGCCTCCCCGGGGTGCGCGCGGTGCTCACCGCCGAGAACACCCCCGAGATCCGCATCGGCTTTCTGCGCGACAACTACGTGCTCAAGAAGGGGCGCGTGCGGCAGTTCCGCGACGAGGTGGCGGCTGTGGCGGCGATCGACCCGGAGATCGCGGCGGAGGCCGTCGAGCTCATCGACGTCGAGTACGAGCCGCTGCCGGCGGTCTTCTGTCCGCGCGAGGCGCTCGCGGAGGGGGCGCCGCTCGTGCACGAGACCGACCCCTCGGGCAAGCCCCGTCGCTCGAACCGGCTCGCGCTCGAGTACCAGCACACCTCGGGGGACCTCGCGGCCGGCGAGCGCGCCGCGCGGCACATCGTCGAGGGGCAGTACTCGACGCCGGTGATCCAGCAGAGCTGCATGGGGCCGGCGGGCTGCATCGCCGAGTTCGACGCGCGGGGCAACGTCACGCTCTGGGCCAAGACGCAGATCCCGTTTCTCGCGCAGCGGGACTTCAACCGGGCGCTCGAGCTGATGGGCCTGCCGGGGCGCAACGCGCGGGTCATCGTGCCGGCCCTCGGCGGGGGCTTCGGCACCGGGCTCGACACGCACGTCTACGAGTATGTGGCGATGCTGCTGGCGCACCGCACGGGCAAGCCGGTGAAGATCGTCTACACGCGCGAGGAGGAGTTCGCGTGCCTCTCCCCCCGGCAGTCCTCGCAGGTGCGGGTGGTGCAGGGGTGCGATTCAGAAGGAAAGCTCACTTTCCGCCGCATCGAGGCGCTCCTGGATAACGGCGCGTACACCTCGTGGGGGGCGACCTATCCGACGGTGATGATGCTGCCGGCGACGTCGCTCTACCCGGTGGCGAACGTGCATTTCGAGGCGCAGCTCGCCTACACGAACAACACCTACTGCCAGGCCATGCGCGGCTACGGCAACCCCGAGGTGGCCTGGCCGCTCGAGAGCAACCTGGACGACCTGGCGCACGCGGCGGGGATCGACCCGCTCGAGCTGCGGCTGAAGAACTGCAACGAGCCGAACGCGCTCACGCCGATGGGGCTCCAGATCACGACCTGCGCGCTCCGCGAGTGTCTGGAGAGCGCGGGGCGGCGCCTCGACTGGAAGGCGAAGCGCGGGCAGCAGCGGGGCAAGCGGCGGGGGGTGGGCCTCGCGGCGCTCCTGCACGTGGGGGGCTCGGGACGCATCTACCGCTCCGACGGGGGCGGGGTGATCCTGAAGCTCGACGACTACGGCAACGTGAACGTGAACTGCGGCGGCGTCGAGATGGGGCAGGGGCTGCACGCGGCGCTCACGGCCACGATCGCCGAGGAGCTCGGGGTCTTGCCGGAGCGGGTGCACATCAACCCGACCGACACGGGGACCTGCCCCTGGGACGCGGGGACGCACGCCAGCCGCGGGGCCTTCATCGCCTGCAACGCGGCGATCCGCGCCTGCGCGAAAGCGAAGGAGAAGATCTTTTCCGCGGCGCGCGAGCTCTTCCCCGAGGAGGTGCGGCGGAGCTTCGAGCAGCACCGAAAGAAGCACCCGGGGGCCGAGGCGCCGGCCTTCGACGTGCAGGCCGCCGCGGAGGCGGGGCGCTTCGTGCTGCGAGACAGCGTGCTCGCGCTCGAGGGGGCGCCCGATGAGCCGTGGCTCTCGCTCGAGCTCGGACGGCTCCTGCGGGCGCTGCACTTCCGCGGACAGCAGGGCGAGATGATCGCCGTGGAGGCCTTCTACGAGCCGAAGAGCGAGCTCCCCGACTGGCACAAGGGGTACGGCAACATGTCCGCGACCTATGCCTTCGGCGTGCAGGGGGCCGAGGTGGAGGTGGACGAGGAGACGGGCGAGGTGAAGGTGCTCAAGATGGTCTCGATCCACGACGTGGGTCGCGTGCTGAACCCGCAGACCCTCGACGGCCAGGTCTACGGCGGGCTGGCGCAGGGGATCGGCTACGCGCTCTACGAGCAGGTGCAGAGCCGCGCGGGGCGGATGCTGAACCCGAGCTTCACCGACTACAAGATCGTCACGGCCAACGAGATGGCCTTCCCGGTCGAGGTGGAGTACGTCGAGACGCACGACCCCGAGGGGCCCTTCGGCGCGAAGGGGATCGGCGAGCCCGGGCTCGTCCCCACGGCGCCCGCCATCGGCAACGCGGTCTTCGACGCGGTGGGGGTGCGGCTCCACGACCTGCCGATGACGCCGGAGCGGGTGCTCGCGGCGCTGAAGGCGCGCGGGTAGCAGGAGTACAGGCCGCCCGCACCTCCCCGGGACGGGTGGCCCCACGGTGCCCACGACCCGCGGCACCCGAGGCCCCGCGCCGGCCCCTCCGACGCGGTGCGTGAGAAGGCAATCCTGCGACACTTCACGGTCCGGCCACTCGCGGATCCTGGCACGGCCCTGGCTTCTCTCTCTCGACGACGGCGTGCGTCGAGACGTGATGACCCAGATTCGGCAGCTCCTCCTTCCCCTCGCCCTGCTGGCCGCGGCGTGCGGCGAGGAGCCCGACTTCGGCGCGAAGGCGCAGGCCATCACCGCCCAGTGCACGATCACCGTGGCCGGCAAGGGGGCCAAGTCGATGGAGGACGACTACCTTCCGCACGTCATCGCCTGTGAGCACGGCAGCGCGGACAAGGAGGCGCTCAAGGCGCAGGCCGTGGCGGCGCGAACCTTCGCCTACTACAAGCTCTCGCGCGGGGCGACCACGGTGCAGGACGGCACGAGCGACCAGGTCTACACCTGCGGCAACAAGCCCTCGCAGCGCCACTTCGACGCGGTGAAGGCCACCTCGGGGCAGGTGCTGATGTACAAGGGCGTGGTGATCTGCTCGTTCTTCGTGGCGGGAGCGAAGCCCTCGAACGCGCAGAGCTGCGTGGCCAAGGCCGGGGACTCCGACGGGACCAACACCGAGCGCTACGTGACCTACAACGAGGGGAAGACCGGCACGAACATCACGCGCAGCATCATCGGCAACACGAGCCCCACGAACAACTACAACCGAGGCTGTCAGTCCCAGAACGGGGCGCAGTGCCTCTCGCTCGCGGGGCGCAACTACGTCGCGATCGGCCGCTTCTACTACGGGGCGGACATCGAGCTCGTGACCGCGCCCGGTAGCTGCGTGACGCCGCAACAGCCGCCGACGGCTCCGCCTCCCACGGCCCCGAAGGCCGATGCGGGGGTGCCGAGCGCGCCCAGGGCCGACGCGGGCAGGTCCACGACGCCGCGCCGCGATGCGGGAGTGCCGAGCTCGCCGCGGGCCGACGCGGGCTTACCGGCGCCGACGACCCCGGGGGCCCAGGACCCGACGGAGCTTCCGCCAGCCGACCCGCTCGGCTCGAACGATGGGCTCACCGCCGCCGAGGAGCTCACGCTCCAGGGCGGGTGCGCGACGGTTCCGCTCCCCTCCGGGGAAGAGGGCTCGCTCGCGGTGTGGCTCGCGCTCGCCCTCGTTGGCGTGCGCGTGCGCCGGTCGCGGCGACCTCTTCCGCCGCGCTGACCGCGATCAGGGCAGCCGGAAGGCGCGCACGTAGTCCAGCATGACGGGCAGCACGGGACCCGAGCTGGCGAGGTTGGTCGCGCCGACGACGATGGACCGAGTCTTCGTCGGGAGGACGCCGGGAATGTTCACGGTGCGATTGGCAGTCGCGGAGCCGGAGATGGCCCGGCAGGTGAGCACGCTGCCGTCGGTCCAGCTCTGGAGAACGACGGAGCTCCCCGCCGGAGAGAAATTCGTCGTGGCGTGATTGAAGGTCGTCGCCCCCTGCGCGAGCCCGTAGAGCTCGAAGGTCGTGGCCACCCGTCGCACCGAGCAGAGGCGGCGCGGGTTCGTGTCGGTCGCCGTGAAGGACTGGGCGGTCGGCGCCGCCGCGTCGGCGATGAGAAAGACTTCCCAGTTCGTCGTCGCCGTGGGCAGCTCGAAGCGCATCTCCAGCAGAGGAGACCCGGTCGAGGAGGGCGGGGGCTGATCGGTCCAGAGCCAGGTCGTGAAGTTGGCAGGCGGCACGAGCTGATACCAGCCGCAGCTCGCGAGGGACGAACGCGTTCCGTTGAACGCCACGCCCCACCGGGAGGCGCTGAGCGTGAAGAAGGGCTCGTCCAGGTCGAGGACGTTGCACTCCGTGGGCCAGGGGTCGCGCGTATCGGGCAGGCCGTCGCATTCGGGGCGCACTCCGCAGAGCTGGGCGCACGATGGGTTCTGCACCGGCTCGCACTCGTGGCAGCCCGGGCCGATGCCGCACACCGTGGCTCCGTCGGGTCGCGGGCCGGTGTCCCGCGGCGCGGAGGCGTCGCGGGGCGCGCTGCCGTCGCGAGGCGCGCTGCCGTCGCGAGGCGTGCTGCCGTCGCGAGGCGCCGCCCCATCCCGGGGAGCTCCGCCGTCGGGCGCCTGCTCACCGTCGAGCCGCGAAGAAAGATCTGCCGGGCCGCCCTCCGCGCGCGCTCCGTCTCGCGGGTACCCCGCCGCGTCGGTCGCGGGGCCTGCTCCCGGTCGATACGAGAAGAACTGGTTGCAGGCGAGGTCGCCGGCGAGCAGCGCAACGAGGGTGAAGGATGCGCTCGCGCGAACCGCCCGTCGCGTGGGCCGGGCGTGCCGAGAAACGCCGACGGACCGAGCAATACGTCTCACCGTTTCATCGTAGCACCGTGCGTCTCGGCGCGGGCGCGCTTGTGGCGGCTCCACGGCACGGTCTACACTCGATCCATCGGCCGCCGGTGCACACCTTCCCGAACCGTCGCACGGTCCCGCGCGCTGGCTGCTCTCTTCGCGCTCCTCGCCGTGCAGACTCCGGCGTGCCTCCGCCTCGGCTTCGACCGAACCGACGACGGCGGCGCGCGTCGCGCGCGGGACGGAGCGGTCTCCGACGGCGGCACGCAGACCGGCGCCTGGGACGGTCTCCCACGGCCCGGTGACGGCGCGTCCGTGGGCGAGGGGGGCGCGAGCGGGGGTCCCCTCACCTTCGTGCCGGCGCCGAAGAAGACTGCGATCATGGCGCTCGCCTGGAGTCCGGCCGAGAAGGTGGGCTACGCCGCCACGTACAGCGGCGCGATGCTGCGCCTGAGCGGCGAGAGCTGGCAGCTCCACGCGGATAACGTCACGACGGAGATCCTGCGCGCGGTCTGGGCCGACCCGGCCACGGGCGAGGCCTTCGCCGTGGGGGACAAGGGGGTCATCCTGCGGCATCTCCCCGGCGGAGGCTGGGTCGCGAGCCCCTCCCAAACGATCGTCGCGCTGCGCGGCGTCTGGGGGGCGAACGCGCGCGACGTGTGGTGCGCGGGGGATCAGGGGACGCTCCTGCACTTCGACGGTGCGAGCTGGAAGAGGGCGCCGTCGCCCACGACGCTCGAGCTGCGCACGGTCTTCGGATTCTCGGCGTCTCAGATCTGGACCGTGGGCTACGGCGGCCTGGTGCTGCGCTACGACGGCAGCGCGTGGAAGAGCGAGCCCGACGCGCCGGCCAACGGCCTACGCGATATCTGGGGTCTCTCGACGACAGAGCTCTGGGTCGTCGGCGACGGCGGCCTGGTGCTGCGCCGGCAGGGGGCGGGCTGGGTGCGCATCCCCTCGACCGTGAGCCAGACCTTGCACGCCCTCCGGGGCGTCTCGCCGACGGAGCTCTGGGCCGTGGGGGACGAGGGGACCGTCGTGCGCTTCGACGGGACGCGCTGGAGCGCGGTGGCGCTACCGCCGCTCCCCCCCGACGTCATCCCTCCGGGGCAGCGCGCGCCGAACCTCCACGGCGTGGCCTACCTCGGGGCCTCCGGGCCCTGGATCGGCGGTCAGCTGGGCACGCTCCTTCGACCGTCGCGGTGAGCCGCCGCGTCTCCCGCGACGCGCGCGGGTTGCGAGCGCGGCAAGCGCAAGCGCGAGGGCGAGGAGCGCTGCGAACTGGCCCGGCCCGTCGGCTCGCGTCGAGCCCACCGTGCATCCCCCGTACAGGCGCTGCCCGGAGCCGTCCGGCGGGTCGTCGAGCGCACCGCCCGGTCGATCGATCCGTAGCCCTTCGTCGCCCCCGTCGGTCCGCGCGCGCGGCGAGGGCCCGCCAAGGTCCGCCCCGATCGTGGGACGCGAGGGCGCCATCGCGTCGGTCCGGGCGCGAGGTCCCGCGTCGGGCGAGCCCGGAACAACGGACTTTGGCGCCGGCACGGAGCCATCGCGCGCGGGCGTCGTGCCGCCTCCCGTCGGAGGCGCGGCGTCGCAGTTCGAGACCCCACTCGAGGTGCTACCGAAATCCTGAACGCTACCCATCGGCTCGGGAACCACCGCCACGCCGCCGTAGGGCCCGCCGTCGAGCTTGGCGTTGCGGTAGAAGACGAAGTGCAGGTGCGGGCCGGTCGTGTTCCCCGTCGAGCCCATGAGCCCCACGGTGTCGCCCGCCGCCACCTGCTGCGAGACGGTCACCTGCACCTGCGAGAGGTGCGCGTAAAAGGCCTGGTACCTGTGGCCGTCGCCGAAGTCGTGCTCCACGAGGACCGCGTTGCCGTAAGCCGCCCAGCCGCCGCTCGCCCGCCCCGCGAACCGCACCACGCCGGGGGCCACCGCGGTGAGCGCCTTGCCGTTGCCGCCGCCCCCCTCGGCGCGCACCAGATCGAGCGCGTAGTAGTCGTTCGACCCGGAGGTGTTGGTCGTCTTCTGGTGCAGGCCGAGGCCGTACCCGCGCGAGACGGTGAACTTGACGCCGCAGGGGAAGGGGGCGCGCAGCGCGGCGCCGGCCGGCAGGTTCACGGCTCCCCCTTGAGCCACGGTGCGCGCGTCGACGGGTCGCGCGACGGCGAGGAGGCCTGCCATCGCGAGAAGTGGGCCGTGAATCCGGCGGCGGTGGGGGCGGTGGAAGGCGGCGCGAAGCATGCGAGTGCGCTCTCCGGGTCTATGGACCGGGGCCCTTCGCGACCTCGAGCCCACCCTGGAATGCGTAGCAAGGCCAGTGCCCGTTGGAGGGGGGGGGCGATGCGCCGTGATTCCGACGACAAGCGGAGTGGCTGGACCTCGTCCGTCGAGGGGAAGGGGCCCCACGTGCCTCTCGCAGGCCGCAACCGGCGGTGGGCAGCGCCGTGTGGCGGGCAGCGCCGTGACAGGGCCGGCGCCGCGGGGCACAATGTCCGGGCCGTGTGCGGTCGCTACACACTCACCCGACCCGGGGCGCTCCTCGAGGCGGACTTCGGCTTGACCGAGCTGCCGAGCGGTCTCTCCGCGCGCTTCAACATCGCGCCGAGCCAGGACGTGGCCGCGATCACCGACGCCGAGCCGGGGCGCCTGTCGCTCCTTCGCTGGGGTCTCATCCCGTCGTGGGCCAAGGACCCGAAGATCGGCTCCCGGCTGATCAACGCGCGGGGCGAGACCCTCTCGAGCAAGCCCAGCTTCCGCAGCGCCTACCGCAAGCGCCGCTGCCTCGTCCTGGCCGACGGCTTCTACGAGTGGCAGGTCACGGGCGCGGGGAAGGTGCCGATCTACATCCGCCGGCGCGACCTGCGTCCCTTCGCCTTCGCCGGCCTGTGGGAACGCTGGCAGGCCGAAGCGTCGCCCGTGGAGGTGCGCACCTGCACCATCGTGACCACCGAGCCGAACGCGCTGCTCGCGCCGATCCACGACCGCATGCCGGTGATCCTCGGGCGCGAGGGGCGCGCGGCGTGGCTGCACGCGGCGAGCGGCGAGCCGCTCCTCCAGTCGCTGCTCGTTCCGTGCGCAGCGGAGGAGCTCGAGGCCTATCCGGTCTCGCGCGCGGTGAATGCCCCCGCCGTGGACCGGCCGGAGCTGGTGCTGCCCGTCGAGGCGTCGTGACGATGCCCGGGCGCCTCGGGCGAGGAACCGAGTTTGCTCCGACGCTGTCCGCCAGGGTATAAACGGTTAGCAGGATTGAGCGGTGGCCGGATCCGATCCCATGGATAGCGCTGGCAAGGGCGCCTCGCAGCGCGCGCGGCAGATGCTGCGCGACAAGCGGTACACCGACGCACTGCAGGTGTGCACGGACGAGCTGGCGCGTGGCACCGACGACCCGCAGCTCCGGCTCGTGGCGGCGCACAGCTTGCTCGCGCAGGGGCGCCACGAAGGGGCGAAGAAGGAGGCCCAGCAGGTGCTGCGCCTCGACCCCGAGCAGCCCGAGGCCTACCGCATCCTGGCCGACGTGGCGTGCAGCCGGGGCGAGCTGGCCACGGCCTGCGAACACCTCGAGCGCGTGATCGACCTCGATCCCTCCGACGCGCGCAGTCGGGACCTGCTCGAGACCCTGTCGCGCCCGTCGGCGATGCCTCGACCGGGGCGCGAGCCGGCGCCGTCGGCAGCGGGAGGGCCGGCCATCCGCGCGGCCTCCCTCGACCGCTTCATCGACGACGCCGCGGCCGTGGTGCTGGACGCCGAGGACCTCGAGGAGCTCGTGGAGGGCGAGACCTCTGCCAGCGGGCAATTCGTCGATCCCTTCTCTGGCCAGTCCTACACCTTCGGCGGGGCCGAGCCCGGGCTCGAGACGAGCGGCTCCTTCGAGGTGACCGACTCGATGATGGAGGAGCTCCCGGGGCGCGGCGGCCAGAAGCCCCTGGTGGTGGAGCCGGCCCGCGAGGTGATCGTTCCGCGCGGCCTGCGCACCTTGAGCGACGACGAGGCGCGGCACGCCACGCTGGCCGTCGACCGCCCGGTCACGGGGCCACCGGAGTCGTCTCCCCCGACGAACGCCACGCTCGCCCTCTCGAGCGCGGCCTTCTCGCCGCGTCCCGAGCCCGCGCCTGCGTCGAAGCCCGAGGACGTCGGCGGGAGCTGGCAGGCGCAGATGACGCCCACGGACCTCGGAGCGGGGAGCGGCGCCAAGTACCAGGGGACCCTGCGGCTCGGCAGCCTCGACGATCTTCCGACGGAGGAGGACGCGCCGACGATGCCGCTGCTCCGGCCGAGCGCCTCTCCGGCACCGCAGCTCCGGCTCGATCCGCTCGCCGCGAAGCCCGTGAGTCACGAGCCCGTGCACAAGAGCCCGGCGCCGTCGGACCCGAAATCGAACTACACCCTCGCGCTGGGGAGCGGTCCCGGGGCCGACGAGTACACGCGCAAGCTCCCGCGCCCCGAGACGCGCGAGATCGGCTCGGGGTTCTCGTCGCCGCCTTCCGGGTTCGCGCCTCCGGCACCCCCTGCGCCGCCGGCACCTCCTGCGTCCTCCGCGAGCGCGCCACCGCCCGCCCCGAGGCCGGCGGGGCTCGCTGGGCGTGACCTGGACGCGTTCGAGGACTTCGGCGTCGAAGAGGCGAGCATCCCGCTCTCGCGTCCCGAGCCGCAGCCGATCCCGGCCGAGGTGATCGACCCGCTCAAGGCCCGCGCCGCGCGCGCCAGCTCCGGGATGCCGCCGGCGGCCAAGCGCGGCGATTCCACCGAGGAGCTCTCGGGCGGCGCAAACGACACGGGCACTTCGCACGAGGTGCTGGACATCTTCGGCGGGCGCGGCGATCCCTCCGAGCTCGACGCGGGCGAGAAGGGACGCAAGCGTCGTCCCACGCCCACCGGCACCGGCGAGACCTGGGACCCGATGGCCGAGTCGGGGAGCGAGGAGGAGGAACCGGAGGACGCCTACGAACGCCGCGCCTCCGGGCGCAAGGGGAGCTCGGCGCGCGCCTCCGGAGGCAAGACCGGGCGCCTGGTCCTCGTGAGCGTGCTCGGGGTGGCCCTCGCGGGGGGCGGCCTCGCCGGCTACCTCTGGTATCGCACGCACAAGTACCTCCAGGCCGAGTGGAAGGCCGTGCGCGTGGCGGTGCACAAGAGCACTCCCGAGGGGTACGCCGAGGTGAAGAAGGCGGCCGAGCGCATCCTCGCCCGGAAGAAGGCGGAGCCCAGCGCGCTGGCGGCGCTCGCCATGTGCGACGCGGCGCTCTCGATCGAGTTCGGCGAGGATCGCCTGGCGCAGGCCAAGGAGGCGCTCAAGCAGAGCGAGCGTCACGATTCGGAGTGGCGCACCGCGGCCACGGGGTATCTCTCTTTGATCGATGACCCGGTGGGGGCTGCGGGTTACCTGCGCAAGGGGGCCGAGGTCTTTCCCGAGAGCGCGCTGCTCCGCTACCTGCAGGGCCGTTCGCTCGCCGCTGCCGGCAGCGAGCCGCAGACGGCGGCCGACGCCTACCAGGGGGCGCTCAAGCTCGAGCCGGGCTACGTGGCCGCGCGCATCGGCCTGGCCGTCCTCATGGGGCGGGACGAGTCGGGCTACGCGACGGCATCGCAGGCCCTGACGGATATCCTGGCCAAGGACGCGGGCAACATCCAGGCGCTCATCGAGCGCGCGCGCCTCGCCGCCGTGCACGGCAAGGACCTGGACCAGGCCGCCGCCGACGCGCAGAAGGTGAGCTCGGAGTTCACGACCAAGGCTTCGAAGGGGCAGCTCGGCTGGGCGCAGCTCGTGCTGGGGATGGTGGCGCGGCGTCAGGGCAAGGTCGGAGAGATGTCTTCGGCGCTGGACGCGGCTACCAAGTCGCCGCCCTGTTGCGATTCCTCCTTCCGCTACGAGCTGGCCGGCGAGCTGATGGGGATCTTTCGCATGATCGACGCCCACGAGCAGATGAAGGCCGCGCTCGCGCTGAACGGCAAGCAGCCGGAGTACCTGCAGCGCATGGGCCGCCTGCTGATCGAGATGGAGAAGCCGGCCGAGGCGGCGAACTACCTGCAGAAGGCCCCGGCGCGGCTCCTCGAGACGCGGCTGCTGCTCGCGCGTGTGGCGTACGCGCAGCGCGAGTACGACAAGGCGGAGAGCCTCTTCAAGGCCATCCTGGCCGAGAAGAACGACCAGCTCGAGGCCAACGTGTATCAGGCGCTGAACCTGGCGCGCAAAGGCAAGAGCGCGGCCGCGGTGAAGGCGCTGCAGGAGCTGGTGAAGGCGAATCCGCACAGCTACGAGGCGCCGCTGGCCCTCGGGCAGGTGCACTACTGGGCGGGGGACTACAAGGCCGCCGACGTGGCGCTGAAGGCCTCGTGGCGCATCAACAGCCTCGACCCCAAGACCCCGGCGCTGCTCGGGCGAGTGGCGCTCGAGCAGCACGACTTCGCCTCGGCGGAGAAGCGGCTGGGCAAGGCGCTGGAGCGGCGGCCCGACTACACGCCTGCGCACGTGGGACTCGCGCTGCTGCAGCTCAAGCGGGGCCGGCTCGCGGACGCGCTCAAGCAGGCGGGCGAGATCCCCGCCGCGGATCAGGGGCGCGCGGACGTGCAGCTCCTGCAGGCGCGGCTCGCGGTGGCGGAGGGGAAGCTCGACCAGGCGGCCCAGTCGGTGAGCTCGGCCCACCAGGCGGGGGCCTCGACCGAGGAGATCGCGTGGGCCAAGGGCGAGGTGGCGCTGGCCGCGGGCAAGGGGGCCGACGCCGCGTCGCTGCTGGCGCAGGCGCGCAAGGGGTTTCCGAAGAGCAGCGATCTGCTCGTCTCGCTGGCGCGCGCGCAGCTCGCGGCCAAGAAGACCGACGACGCGTACGACACCTATCACCTCGCGCTGAAGGAGGACCCGGGCGACCCCGAGGCGCTCATCGGCTTGGCGCAGATCGCCGTCGCGGACGCCGAGTACGCCGAGGCGATCAAGCGCCTGACCACGGCGCTCGAAGAGATCAAGAAGCGCGGCTTTCCGAACAGCATGCGCGCCACCTGCTTCTCCACGCTCGGGCTGGCCTACCTGAAGAAGAAGGACACGGGGCGGGCGATCACGAACCTCCAGGACGCGATGGATCTGGACCCGCGGGCCGCCGAGCCGCAGTACCGCATGGGGCTGACCTACGACCAGCTCGACCGCCCGCAGCGCGCGGTCGGTTACTACCAGAAGGCGATCGAGGCTGACCCGGCGCTGGTGGACGCGCACTTCCGGCTGGGCAAGGCGCTCGCCAAGGCGGGGGACGCAGCGGGGGCGCAGAAGTCCCTGCAGACCTATCTGAGCAAGGCCCCCGCCGGGGCTCCCGAACGCGCCGAGGCGCAGAAGCTCCTCAAGTCGCTGCAGCCGGAATAGCCCGCCGACCCCTCGACGCGCCCCGCCACGCACCGCCTTTTCCCGTCGCCGCGCCGTGTCGAAACGCGGCGGGGCGATTTTGCCGCCGGGTCCCGCATGTGCGTCGACACGTGCGAAGCGGCCTGGCATAGTTCGCCGCCATGTTGGACCTCGAACGTCTCAAGCACACCAAGCTGAGCCGGACGCCGGTGGGGCAGCTCCTCGTGGCGAATCTCGTGCTCTCGGTCGACTATCGGTTCCCGCGGCGCACGACCATCGTGCTCGAAGGGACGGAGAACATCCCACGCGGGCGCGGCGTGTTCTTCGCGATGAACCACACGGACCGCTACAACTACTGGCCCTTCCAGTATCAGCTCTATCGCCAGGGCTTCGGCTTCACGGCCACCTGGGTCAAGGGCAAGTACTTCGAGCATCCCTTCAACGCGGGCTTCCTCTCGCGGATGAACAGCATCCCGCTCCCTTCGCGCGGCTACCTCATCACCACCGAGTTCCGCAAGGCGGTGGGGCGCGTCCCCGACGACGCCGAGTACCGCTGGCTGCGCGAGGCCGTCAACGGTCGTCCGTCGGAGAGCGGACCGTCGATCGACGAGATCCCCGACGGCGTGCGCCCGCTCCTCGAGCAACACGGCCCGGACGCCGCGGCGCTCGGGGCGTGGTTCAACGCGCTCTTTCGCACCATGATGACCGAGGTGGTGCGGCTCAATCGCCAGGCGCTCGAGGAGCTCGGGCTGCACATTCTCGTCTTCCCCGAGGGGACGCGCTCCAAGCGGCTCGGCCCCGGCTACACGGGCCTCGCGCAGATGACGCAGCACCTCGGCGCGACGATCCTCCCCGTGGGGTGCAACGGCTCCGATCGCATCTACCCCGGCAACTCCCCCTTCTCGAAGGGCGGGCGCGTGGTCTACCGCGTCGGCCGGCCGCTGCCCGTGGATGGCCCCGAGCTCGCGCCCTATCGCGTGCCGGAGCACGTCGTGCCGAGCACGGAGGACGCGGAGCAGTTCGAGGACCGCTACCGCGCCATCACCGACGTCGTGATGGCCCGCATCAGCGAGCTCCTCGACGAGGAGTACCGCGCCGGGGCCTCCACGGCCGTCAAGGGCGCGAAGCGCTTCGTCTGAGTTCGGCCGGGGGACCGCCCTCTACGAAATCCGGCGAGGGGGCCAGGTGGCGGCTAGGCCAGCTTCTGGCGCGCCGCGGCGCAGCTCCGAACCTGACAACAAATCTCAAGCATATCCGGCGCGAGTGCCCACGCCTGGTCGCAGCGTGACCACTGGCCCCCCGGTTGCAAACCATCCCTGTCGGCGTCGCCGTGCCAGAGGCGGGCGCCGAAGGAGCAGAACCCATGTCTCGCCATCCATGCACCGTTCGCCGCTTCGCGCTCCTCCTCGGAGCGCTCTTTGCGCTCGGCCCGCTCTCGGCCACGCACGCCCGCGCTGCCCGGGTCAGCGACGGGGAGTACGACTTCCTCGAGCAGCTCAACCCGGAGCAACAGCAGCAGATCCGAGGCTGGGGCCAGCCGGGGTGGCAGGGGATCAACCCGACCGCCGAGCAGATGGGCACCATCCTGGGCAAGGTCCGCGACGTGGCCCGCCAGATCGAGCAACTCGAGCTCGTGGGCAGCACCTTGCCCGCCGCGATGAAGCGAACCCCGTCCGTGGCGCTGAAGGTGATCGACGACTTCGTCGCTCAGGCGGGCCCACGGCTCGCCGTCACGGGCTTCCCCGAGTTCGGGATGATGACCAAGATGCGCTTTCGAGACGGCGAGCGCCGCCTCGAGATCTTGATGTTTCCGCGGGGCGGGTCGCTCGGCAGCTCGGGCCTCTTCGTCAAGGTCTACCGCTACGTGGACGGCAAGGAGATCGCGTCGCGCAACGTCGAGCTCACCGCGAGCCAAGGCCGCTACGGCAGCACGCAGGTCATCGACGAGGCCATGGTGGGGGCCCGCACGCGGAAGACGGTCTACTTCTACCAGCCGATGAGCGAGCGCCCGGGGGGTTGGGTCGGTCAAGAGCGCGTCGCGGGAGCCCGGGGACCGCGATTTGTGCTGATCACCCCCGACGGTGTGGAGCGGTCTGTCTCGCGCGCCGAGCACGCGCGCCTCTGGTCGCATGAGCGCATGCTGGCCTATCGCCTGCCGCTACGCCCGACGGACCCGGGCTTCAACTCAGGGCTGCGAACCGTGGTCGACCTGCCCAAGCACATCCTCAAGCAGGCCGGCGTGCAGCTGGTCTTCGACAAGCGCGGCCGCAGCTACGTTCGGCGCGCGGCGGGCTTCGACAAGGCGCTCCTCAAGGAGATGGGCGTGCAGTGGGTCGGCCGCGCGAAGGACGGCAGCCAGCGGGCCTACCTGCGCAAGCAGGGCCAGCCGGGCCAGCGTTACGCGCACTACTATCGGTAGCGAACCGCTCGCGCGCGTCGATCACGCCGCGCTGGTGGCCCTCCCGCCGTTCCCCCCTGCTTGACACTCTCGACGGTCACGTTACATTTGCACACGAATGGTAACGAAGCCGGCGCGACAGCGAGAGGAACAGCGCATCCCCCTTTGCAGAGAGCGCACCCAGCACGGCGAGGCCAGATGACGCGCCCCCGCGCGAGAGCAGCCCTGCTGAGATCGGTGGCCGTGGTCGCCTTCGCGCTCTTGGCCTCCGGCGTACCCACCATCTTCCTAGCCGCGACCGGTCCAGAGGTGGAGTGCGAGTCGGACTGCGAGGGGTCTCTCGCCGGGCGGGAGTGCCCTCCGAACTGCACCTCGGGCTCGTGCGCCAGGATCGTCCTCAGCGTCCTCTCCGCGCCCGTCGAGCCGCTGCGACCTGCTGCCGAGGTAGCTCGCGTGGTTTTCGAACCTCCCTCGCCCCTCCCCTTGGGCAGGACCCCGGGCGTCTTTCATCCTCCCAGGACCTGAGACCCGTCGACCTCGGGAGTGGTGCGTCTTGCCGACGGACAGGCGCGTGCTTGCGGCGGCGGGCTCTCCTTCGTCGAGTAACCGGTTCCTCTTCTTGGTCTGGTCGCGATGGCTCTCCGTCGCGATGGAGGTTACATGCGGACTCTAGCCGTGTTCGTGCTTCTGTTCCCGCTTCTGGGCGGTGCCGCCTCGTGCACGCGCAACGAGCCGGCCCCCGCTCGCGCGCAGGCCGTCTCGGACACGTGCGAGCACGGGGCCAAGAAGGCCCTCTGTGCCCGCTGCAATCCGAAGCTCGAGGCAGTGTTCAAGGCCAAGGGCGACTGGTGCGACGAGCACGGAGTGCCGGAGTCCCAGTGCCTGAAGTGCAACCCAAGCCTCACCTCCTCCAAGGCCGCCGAGCCCGCGCCGAGCGAGCCGTGGTGCAACGAGCATGGCGTGCCGGAGGCGAAGTGCACCAAGTGCAGGCCCGAGCTCATCGCCAAGTTCATCGAGGAAGGCGACTTCTGCCGGGAGCACGGGCTCCCCGAGTCGGTGTGCCCGGTCTGCCACCCGGAGCGGGTCAGGGCCGCCGGCCACGAGCTGCCCGTCTACCCGAAGCCCGGCACCGTGGTGAAGCTCTCGTCGCCCGAGAAGGGGCGGCTCGCCGGCATCGAGACGATCCGAGCCACCCCCCGGCCCCTCGCCACGGGAATCGATGTCGTCGGGCAGATCCAGTTCAACCAGAACCGCCACGCCAAGCTCTCCGCGCGGGGCGAGGCGCTGGTCCTGGAGGTGAAGGTCGACATCGGCGACGAGGTGAAGCGGGGCCAGGCCCTGGTCGTGCTCGCCTCGAGCGGCGTGGGCGAGCAGCAGTCGAAGCTCGCCGCTGCCCGCGCACGCCTCGACGCGGCCCGGGCGACGCTCGCGCGCGAACAGGCTCTGGTCGAGAGCGGTATCAGCTCGAGGAAGAGCGTCGACGCCGCTCGAACCGAGGTCGCCGCGGCGAAGGCCGAGCTCGACGCGGCCCGGGCGGCGCTGGGCGCGTCCGGCGCGGGGACTTCCGGTGCCGGAGGTCGTTACGTCCTCACCTCGCCGTTCGCGGGCACGGTGGTCAGCCGCGAGGCGGTCATGGGCAAGAGCGTCACGGGGGAGGTGCCGCTCGTCGCCGTGGCGGATCTGGCGAGCATGTGGGCGATCCTCGAGGTGCCGGAGGACGCTGCTGCCTCGGTGCGCCGCGGACAGAAGGTGACCCTACGGTTCGAGGGCCTCGGTGGAGCGCTCCGGGAAGGGACGATCGATCGCATCGGCGCTTCGGTCGATGCAAACACCCGCACCGTACGAGCTCGCGTCGATCTGCCGAACCAGGACCGCTCGTTGCGTGCCGGCCTCTTCGTGCGCGCCCGCATCGAGGTTACGGCGAGGCGCAAGGCGCTGCTCGTACCGCGTGACGCAGTTCAGCGCGCGGAAGGGCGGGCCCTCGTCTTCATCAAGACGGCCGCGTCGGAGTACAAGCCCGTCCAGGTCCACCTCGGAGCCCAGGCTGGCAGCGAGGTGGAGGTGCTCGCGGGGCTCTCCGCCGGGGCCGAGGTCGTGACCACCGGGGCGTTCCTGCTCAAGAGCGAGATCCTGAAGGACGCGATGGGCGCCGGCTGCGCCGACGATTAACCGGAGGAACGCCCTTGCTCACCAGGATCATCGACTGGGCCCTCCGACATCGCTGGGCGATCCTGGTCGCCTGGCTTGTCGTGGTCGCCGCCGGCCTGTTCGCCTTTCACGACCTGCCGATCGACGCCTTCCCCGACACGACGCCGACCCAGGTCCAGATCAACACCGTGGCGCCGGCGCTCGCGCCCCTCGAGGTGGAGCGGCAGATCACCGCGCCGCTCGAGCAGTCCCTCGGCGGCCTGCCTCGAGTCGAGGAGATCCGTTCCATCTCCAAGTTCGGTCTGTCGCAGATCACGATCCGCTTTCTCGACGGGACAGACCTCTGGTTCGCGCGACAGCAGGTGGCCGAGCGGATGAACCGGGTCGACCTGCCGGACTGGGTGGCGAAGCCGGCGCTCGGCTTGGTGTCCACCGGGCTCGGCGAGGTCTTCCACTACCTCGTCAAGGGCAAGGGCAAGAGCCTGGAGGAGCTGCGCACGCTGCACGACTGGGTGATCGCACCGCAGCTCCGCACGGTCGCTGGTGTCGCAGAGGTCAACGCGTGGGGCGGCAACGAGCGTCAGTGGCACGTGGTCGTCGACCCCAGGCGGCTGCAGAAGTACGGCCTCTCGCTCGGCGACGTCTACCAGGCGCTAGAGCGTAACAACGCCAACGTCGGCGGGGGCGTCCTCGAGCGGGGGGGCGCCTCGAGCCTGGTGCTCGGCATCGGGGCCCTCCGCACGCGAGAGGCGGTGGCGGGGGTGGTCCTTGCCGCGCACGATGGGGTCTCGGTGCGCATTCGCGACGTGGCCACGGTTGAGGTGGGCCACGAGATCCGACGCGCGGCGGTCACCGCCGACGGGCAGGGCGAGGTCGTGCTCGGGCTCGGCTTCATGCTGATCGGCGAGAACAGCCACGCAGTGACCACGGCGCTGGCCCAGCGCCTGCGCGAGGTGGCCAGGACGTTGCCCACCGGGGTCGAGGTGGCGCCGGTCTACCAGCGCACCGAGCTCGTCGACCTGGTCCTGCGCACGGTGCGAAACAACCTCCTCGAGGGTGCGTTGCTCGTCATCGCGCTGCTGTTCGTTTTTCTCGGCAACCTGCGCGCGGGGCTGATCGTGGCGGCGGCGATCCCGCTCTCGATGCTCTTCGCCTTCAACGCGATGAGCCGCTTCGGCATCGCGGGGACGCTGATGTCGCTCGGCGCCATCGACTTCGGCCTCGTCGTCGACAGCTCGGTCATCCTGGTGGAGAACGCCGAGCGACAGCTGGGACTCGACCCGGGACGCAGGAGCGTCCTCGAGGTGGTCCGTGATGCGGCCGTCGAGGTGCGCAAACCCACCCTCTTCGGCGAGCTCATCATCGCGCTCGTCTACCTGCCGATCCTGACGCTCGAAGGGGTCGAGGGGAAGCTCTTCCGGCCGATGGCCCTGACCGTCGTCTTCGCCCTGCTCGGGTCCGTCGTGCTGTCGATTACGCTCGCGCCAGCGCTCGCCTCCTTCGCGCTGCGCAAGGGTGGGTACGCCGAGCCGCGGCTGGTGCGGTGGCTCAAGCGGGTCTATAGCCCGGCGCTCGAGTGGACGATGGGCCGCCCGAAGGCCGTGATCGCCGCGGCGCTCGTGCTCCTCGTCGCGACGGCGCTCGCGGCTTCGCGCCTGGGCAGCGAGTTCATCCCGCGTCTCTCCGAGGGGACGATCGTCATCAACACGGTGCGCCTCGCCGACATCTCGCTCGGCGAGTCGGTGCGCATCGGCGAGAAGCTGGAAAGGATCGTCCTCGAGAAGTTCCCGAACGAGGTGGCGCGGGCCTGGACCCGCACCGGGACCCCGGAGGTGGCGACCGATCCGATGGGCGTCGAGGTCTCGGATTTGTTTCTCGCCCTCAGGCCCCGGGGCGAGTGGCGCCGGGCCCGTACGCAGGCGGAGCTCGTGCGGGAGCTCCAGGCAGAGCTCGAAGGTATTCCGGGGATGCGCCTGAGCTTCACCCAGCCCATCGAGATGCGTGTCAACGAGATGGTCGCCGGGGTTCGCACCGACGTGGGGATCAAGCTCTTCGGCGACGACCTCGAGGTGCTCAAGGCCAAGGCCAGAGAGATCGAGGCGGCCGTGCGCACGCTCCCTGGCGCCGCTGACGTCACCATCGAGCAGGTGACCGGCCAGCCGGTCCTGGAGGTGACCGTCGATCAGGACGCGATCGCTCGCCATGGCATTCCCGCGCGGAGCGTCCTGGACGTGGTCGAGGCCATGGGGGTACGCAGGGCCGGCGAGATCCGGGAGGGACAGCGCCGCTTCGACCTCGGCGTGCGTCTCGCGGAGGAGTACCGCGACGCGACGGCCGTGCGCGCGGTGCTCGTCGCGGGCCCGGCCGGCGAGCGGATCCCCCTGGGTCGGCTGACGAGCATCAAGGAGGTCTCAGGGCCGACGACCATCCAGCGTGAGTGGGGCAAGCGGAGGATCGTCGTGCAAGCCAACGTGCGTGGCGCTGATCTGGGCCGGTTCGTCGAGCTCGCGCGCCTGGCCATCGATGAGAAGGTCAAGCTCCCCTCCGGCTACTACGTGCGCTTCGGCGGCCAGTTCGAGCACCTCGCGCGAGCGAGAACCCGCCTCGCTATCGTGGTTCCGCTCGCGCTCGCGCTGGTCTTCTTCCTCCTTTACCTCTCGAGCCCACAGGTCATGGACAGCGTGCGGATCTTCAGCGGGGTCCCCTTCGCCCTGGTCGGAGGCGTGCTCGCCCTGCTCGTCCGGGGCCTTCCGTTCTCGGTGTCGGCGGCGGTCGGGTTCGTCGCCCTCTTTGGCGTCGCGGTGCTGAACGGGTTGGTCCTGGTGTCGCGGATCCGCCAGCTCCTCGATCGCGGGGTCGAGCTCGCCCAAGCGGTGCGGGAGGGGGCGCGCTCGCGCCTGCGTCCCGTGCTCATGACCGCCTCGGTGGCGTCGCTGGGCTTCTTGCCCATGGCGCTGGCGACCGGGCCGGGAGCCGAGGTGCAGCGGCCGCTGGCGACCGTGGTCATTGGAGGCGTGCTCTCGTCGACGCTCCTCACGCTGCTGGTGCTGCCGGTGCTCTTTACCGCCTTCGGCACCTCCGGCAGCGGCGGCCGGAGGGGGAAGAGCGAGCTGGCGCCGGACGACGCGGGCCTTGGCGCGGTGGAAGGAGACCCCTCATGACGCGTTTGCTTCGTCACGTCGCGCTCGCCAGTCTCTTTGCCTTGCCCGCAGTCGCCGGGCCGGTTCGGACCCTGACCGCGGATGGGGCCGTGCGGCTCGCCCTCGAGCGCAACCCGGAGCTGGCGTCGCTCAGCGCCGAGGTGATCGCGGGTCAGGCGCGCCTTCGCGGCGCCAGCCTACTCCTTCAGGCCAACCCCGAGGTGGGGATCGCCGTCGGGGCCCGGCGATCGGCGCGCGGGGGCGAGCTCGAGGTCGATGCCGAGCTCAGCCAGCAGCTCGAGCTCTCCGGCCAGAGAGGCGCCCGGATCGGCCTAGCCCGCGCGGAGATCGGCGCCTCCAAGGCCCGCCTGGCAACGAGGAGGAACGAGCTCGCGGCCGAGGTGCGCGTCGCCTTCGCCCGCGCCCTGGCCGCCGCAGAGCTCCTGGGCCTTGCGAGGCAGGCGGTGGAGCTCGCCCGGCAGACGCTGAAGGCGGCGGAGAAGCGCTTCGAGGTTGGTGACGGCTCGAAGATCGAGGTCAACACGGCGCGAATCGAGGTCGGTCGCGCGTCCCGCGAGCTGAAGCTGGCGACCCAGCGCCTGGCGGTCGGCCACAAGGAGCTCCGGATGCTGCTCGCACTGGAGCCGACCGACGAGCTCCGCCTGCAGGGGGACTTGAAGACAGGGCTGTCGCCCACCGAGGACGTAGGAACGCTGGTCAGGAGCGCTGAGGGCGCGAGGGCCGATCTCGTTGCGGCGCGTCGCGGGGTCGAGGCCGCGGTAGCCGAAGGTCGGCTCTCGCGGAAGGAGTGGTTGCCGCGCCCGCGCCTCGGTGCCCGCTACCAGCGCGAGGAGGGCGCGGACGCGATCCTGGGCACGCTGTCTTTCGAGCTGCCGGTCTTCAACCGTAATCAAGCGAGCCGGGGAGCCGCAGGGGCGCGGCTCATCCAGGCGCAGCGAGCGCTCGAGGCCACGCTCCGACGCGTGCGCCAGGAGGTGCTCCTCGCTCATTCACGCCTCGTCGTGGCCCGCGAGGCTGCTCGCGCCTACGAGGGGGAGGTCGTGCAGGCCGCGCAGGAGAACCTCTCGCTGCTCGCAACCGCCTACCGCGCGGGAAAGATCGGCCTCTTCGAACTCATCCTGATCCGGAGGGATGCGCTCGAGGCGCGGCGCGGCCACATCGAGTCTGTAGAGGAGGTTCGCGTCGCGGAAGCGGAGATCAGGCGCGCCGTCGGCGCCGAATGAGGGCTGCCAGGAATCGACGCCTGCTCGAGGCGAGCAGCAAGATCCCGATCCCGAGCCCGCCCTCGATCGACAGCGACCCCGCTCCCACCGCGCAGCCGCCGGCGGCCTGCGCGCGATCGCTCTCCGCGCCGCCGCTCGAGCCCGACCCCGTCGCGCCACCGTTCGCGCCACCGTTCGCCCCGCCGCTCGCGCCGCCGTCGCCGTGGCCGCCCTGGCCTCCCGCGCCGCCCCCGGGACCGCCCGCGAGCCCGCCGTCTCCCGAGCCGCCGCCACCCGGGGCGCCGCCTCCGTCGGGGAGCGGTGGCTTCGGCGCGCTGCCGTCGTCGGAGGCCTCGATCGCGAGGGTCAGGTTCTGCAGGTAGAAGAGGTCTCCGCGGGCGAAGGCCGGCACGTCGAGGACCTTGTAGAGCGCTTGCCGGCTCTGCTTGAGCAGCAGCGCGCGCGCCTGGAAGAGCGCGGGCACGTCGTAGAGCGGCTGCATCACGCCCTCACCCTTGGTGGCCTCGTAGCGCGAGACGAACCAGTAGGGCGCGAGGTACTCGTACTCGGCCAGAGCGACCCGGGCGGCGGGAACCTCGCGCGCCAGATGTTCGGCGAGGCGCGGCGTGAGATAGAGGAAGTTGCGCGCCACGTCCAGGTGCTTGCGGTGGTAGTTGAAGTAGTTCTCCGCCGGCCGGATCCAGTAGGTGTCCTTGCTGAAGAGCGTCTTGCGCAGGGCGAGCAGGCGGTCGAGCTCCGCCTGCACGCGGGTGCGGAGCGCGGCGTCGGTGGTCTGCATCCCGGCGCGCTGCTGGAGCTCGAGGAAGCCCACGTAGCCGCCGATCCAGGCGTTGTGTTCGTAGGGGCGCTGCTTGAACCAGTCGTCGGTGGCCAGGTTCGAGACCGGCACCTGGAGCTTGCCCTTGGCGAGGGCGTAGAGCTTGGCCACGTCCGTCCCCGGGACGCGCTCCGCCACCTTCGCCAGCGCGTAGAAGTTGAAGGGCGGGTAGCTCCAGCTGAAGCCGGGGCTCGCGGCCTTGGCCGGGTAGCTCGCGAAGAGCGGCGCGATGTCGGGCGGCACCTCGCTGTCCTCGCGCGCGGCGCCGGTGGCCCAGCCGATGGTGGCGTGCATCGCGGGGTCGAAGAAGGTCTTCACCTGATTTTCGAGGTAGGCCTTCACGCGCCCCTGCAGCTCGGCCGGCAGGTGGGGATACGCGAGGGCCAGGCTGTAGAGCGTGTCGCCCGGGTTCTCGAAGTACGCGTCGAGGGGGCCCGCGTTCACGAACTGCGAGGTATTGTAGTAGCCGGGGCGCAGGTGCCCCGCGTCGACGAGCTTTCGCACCTCGCTCGCCAGCCGCGCCTTGAGCTCGTCTGCGCTCGGCGCGCTCACCGCGTCCGTCGCCGCGACGATGGGGAGCAGCGGATGCGCCGTGCCCGCCCCCGTCGGCGAGAAGGCGATGAGCGCGTTGCTCCGGTGGATGAAGACGCGCCCGCCGTACGGGACGGCGGGGTTCTGATCGCCGTGGTTGTGGTAGATGCCGTTCGGGCTGCTCGTGGTCCCCTTGTACCAGCCCTGAAGACGCGGCCACCCGGGCAGGATGGTCCACATGCTGTCGTAGCCGGGGGCGAGCTTGGAGAGGTCGTAGCTGTAGGCCTGCCCCTGCGCCTGCCCCGGATTCAGCCCGGGCGTGGTCTTGAACCAGTCGAGCACCCGGTCGCAGCAGATGCTGCGGTAGATCGTGCTTCCGGCTCCGGAGAGCGCTTGTGGTTCGGCGAGCGCGCCGAAGCCGCCGCCCCCCTGCGCCGAGCCGCCGGCGTAGGCCAGTAGCCCCGGGTCGGCGGGGTTCCAGGCGTAGACCCGCCCCTTCGCGTCCCCGCAGCAGCGCCACGCGCCGTTGAAGTAGAGGTTGCCGTTCGGCGCCACGATGGGCGGGTAGTAGTTGCCCGAGCCCGTGCCCCAGAAGGTGGCGGGGAGGTACTCGGGGTTGCCGTCACCGTCGGAGTCGTAGGTGTACTCGACGCCCGTGCTCTTGTTCAGCGCGACCACGACGCGGCGCCAGGGCTTCCCCTTGCGCGGGTCGGTGGCCGTGGGTCGCTTCTCGAGGTACTCGGTGACGCGGCTTGCGCGCAGCGTGGTGCGGCCCTGCGCCCAGGCCGGGGGCGTGACCTCCGTGCCGACCAGCGTCCCCTCGGTCATCTCGGGAAAGAGGTCCTGGAGCTGGAACCCGTCGAGGCTGTCCTTGCCCGGCTTGCCCGGCCGGTAGGCGAAGGCCGTCGAGAAGAGCACCAGGTTGCCGTAGACCACCGGCCAGAAGGACTGGAGCTGCAGCCCCGGGAGCTTGCTCGAGCGCCAGAGGAGCGTGCCGTCGCTGGCCCGGAGCGCGTAGGCGAACATGTTGTTGGAGGCGAAGTAGAGGGTCCCCGCGTCGTGGGCCGCCGAGAGCATGATCGGTCCGAGCGGCGCTTCCCCGGCGCGTGGGTACTGCCAGACGAGGCGCCCCGTCGCGGCGTCGAGCGCGTAGAAGTAGCCGTCGCGCGAGCCGGCGTAGACGCGGCCGTCCAGGACCAGCGGGTTCGTGTTGAAGCCGGCGCGGGCGCCGTCGAAGACCCAGCGCGCCTTGCCGGTCGTCGCGTCCACGGCGTGGAGCTTCTTGTCGTAGCCGCCGACGTACGCCACGCCCCCCGCCACCGTCGGGGAGTGGCCGAGCGGGAGCTCGGTGTCGTAGCGGAAGGCCAGCGCGCCCGTGGCGGCGTCGAAGGCGTAGAGCCCCTTCGACGTGGAAAGGTAGACCTTCCCCGCCGTGGCGATCACCTGCACCTTTTGATCGATATAGGCCTCGATGGGCCGGTACCAATCCACCTTCAGCGCGCCGCTCACCTCGTCGGTGGTCCAGCTCGTGCGCTGCGGCGTGCCGGCCACCGTGGGCCAGCCCGCGCTCGGCGGCGGCGTCTGCGCCCCGGCGCGTGCCACGAGGCCGAGCAGGCCGAGCAGGCCGAGCAGGCCGGACATCAGCGAAGGTGCGGGGCGAAAGGGGCGAAGGGCGAGAAGACGACGGACGCGGGCACGACGCGTGACGTGATGCATGGCCTCCCTCTAGGTGGTCAGCGATGGGCTTGACCACCTAGTGGGGCGAGGTCCTCCGAGCGATCACCTCTTCGACGGCTACAGGCGGCTCAAGGTCTCGGGGCGGGGAGAGGGGCCGAGGAGGCGCTCCACCTGGCGGTCGGCCTGCCAGTCGGGGTCGGCCTCGAGGCCCTGTCGGGGATGGCCGGCGATGGCCTCGGCGGTGAGCTGCACTTCCCAGAGCGCGGCCGAGATCAGCTCGGCCACGGTGCGCACCATGCGCAGCACGGCGATGCGGCCGTGGCTCGCGCGCCAGGCGTAGTCGGCGGCCGTGAAGAGGGCGTCCTTCAGCACCTCGTCGGAGGTGACGGGAGGGTGCCCCGCGCGCGGGCCCTCCGTCGGACGCCACCCGTGGCGACGCGCGAGGCGGTAGAGAGCCTGGCGGTGCTCGCCGACCAGGCGCTGCTGCTCGTGCGGGCTCAGGGCCCGCAGGTTGAAGAGGGGCGAGTTGAGGTGCTGCATCTGCTCGGCCAGGCCTTCGGTGGCGCCGGCGGCGCTCGCTTCGCGCGGCGCGCCGAGGAGGCCGAGCGAGGCCAGCAGCAGGAGTCCCAGGTGAGCGCGTGATCGTGGCATCGGTAGCTCCGGTCGGGACTGACCTAGAGCAATGCGCGTGCCGGCCCCGACCGTTGGAGAGGCCCCACGATCTCGACGAGTTGCCGCGGGCGCCGACGACGGCCCGAGGAGCCGAGCCTGGCCACTGCCGCCGCTCGCGCTGGGGTCAGCGGTCCCTAGTCCCGCAGGAGCCCGCCTCGGCGCGGCCCACCGGGCCCTCAGTTGCGATCGGGCGGCGTGATGCTCGTGCCGAAGGAGCTGAGAAAGCGCACGGCCTGCGCGCGCGCGGCGGGAATGCGCCAGAAGGCGCCGTGGGCTTCGGTGCCCGGGGTGAGGCCCCATTCGGTCACGTCGTAGCGCCAGATGCCGATCACCCCCTCGGCGTTCTCCAGCGTGCGGTTGGCCGGGGCGCCGAGCGCGTCGGCGAGGAGGTCGCTCGCCTGCCGCGGCATGAGCTGATCTCCGAGCCAGTACTGCATGAGCAGGCGGCGGTGCGGGCGACCGTCGAGCGGCTGCCGGAGGACGTGCTGGGCTGCGGCCGACACGTCGCCGGCGTCGAGCACCCACTGCGCCAGCTCGAGGTAGCGCCGGATGAGTCCGCGGAAGCGTGGGTCGCCCGGGGACATGCCGAGCTGCACCGCCACGAACATGTCCAGGATCGACGAGGCGGCGGTGTGGAGCATCACGTCGCGCCAGGGGCCGCCGCAGGCCTCGACGTGCGCGGCCTCGAGCTCCGGGTCGAGGGCCGCGAGCATCGTGCCCATGATGCCGCCGTACGAGCCCCCCGACCACCGCACGCGCGTGCGCATGAGGAGCTGGCGCTCTCCGTCGACGAAGGAGCCGGCCGCCACGGTCAGCCGGAGCTGGTACAGGTCGGCGAGGGTCTGTCGGAAGCGGTCGCGCGTGCGCCGCAGGTCGGACGCGTCGAGGAAGGTGATCTCCGCCGGCGTGCCGTTCGAGCGACTGCCGTGGTCCACGCCGTCGATGGTCAGGTAGGCGAAGCCCGCTTCCGCCAGGTAGCGCGCGTAGAGCGGGAGCGTGGTGTCGATGCTGCCGCCGAAGCCGTGGATGCCCATCACCACGGGGAAGGGGCCGGACCCGGGCTGCGCACGTCGCGGCAGCGCGAGGCCGAAGCGGAGCTCCACGTAGGGCGGCTCCTCGCCCCCGGTGACCCGCGCGGGGATGAAGTGTCCGCGTGCGTCGCGCAGCTCGGGGGCGCGGTAGGTGCCGTAGAGCACGCGGTCGACGGCGCGCACGTCCTCGAGGCCCTTCACCCGCGCCCCGGGAACGACCTCGGTGATCGTCACCTGCGGCGCGTGGGTCCGCGCGAGCGTGGCGAGCCGCTCCCGTAGCTGGCGCAGGCCGAAGGCGGTGTCCTGCACGCGAAAGGTGAAGGCCAGGCAGAGCTGCTCGCGCGCGAGGCCGCTCGCGGCGAGGAGCGGAGCGAGGCGTCGTCGCTCCTCGCGCAACGAGGGGTCGGCGAGCGGTTCGGTGCCGAGGAGCTCCTTCACCGTCTCGTCCGGCGTGCAGGAGAGCGCGCCGCCGGGCTGGCCCGCGAGGACCAGCACCGCGTAGCTCGCGCCGCTCGACCAGCTCCCCTGCGGACGGAGCTCGAGCGTCTGCCCCTCGAGGCGCGCCTCGACGGCCACCGCCGGACCGCCCCCGAGCGGCAGGACTCGCACCGCCGCGGCGAGAGACTCCTTCACGAGGCTTCCGCGGTACGGGATGCG
This sequence comes from Deltaproteobacteria bacterium, assembly GCA_020848905.1. Taxonomy (NCBI): domain Bacteria; kingdom Pseudomonadati; phylum Myxococcota; class Myxococcia; species Deltaproteobacteria bacterium. Next base: position 3,553 of record JADLHG010000070.1, on the reverse strand, counting down.
CACCACCGCCGTGGCCCCCACGCCGTCGAGCTCGCCGAGCTCGGTCTCGAGGCGGGCGAAGAGCTCCCGCGTCTTGACTGGAGCTCCGGTGGTGAAGGCCAGCGCGCCCCGGGAGAGACGCCAGCGCCCCGTCGCGGGGTCGAGCTGCCGCGTGGCCGGATACGGATGATCCGCGTCGAGCGGATCCCGTGCGAGCGGAAAGGTGACGGTCGAAGGATCGTCCGGCGGGCGACCGGTTCGGTCGGGCGGCGGCTCGCAACCGAGGAGCGTCAGGGCCAGGAGGAGGAGGGAAGGACCACGACACGAAGCGAAGACCACGTGCTTCATGCGCGGCACTGTAGCGATGCGCGCGGGAGAAATCCAGCGATTGTTGGAGATGCCGCGGAGAGGTTCAGGAAAAGCGGACCGGCACGCCCCCGGCCTCGAGCGATTGCTGCGCCGCTTCCAGAAGGCGCACCACCTCGAGCCCCTCGTGGCCGGGCGAGCGCACGCTGGTACCGTCGGACACGGCTTGCAGGAAGTGGCGACACTCCGCGGTGAGCGGCTCGGTCATGGCCACGCGCGGGATGTGGATGTCGCCGTTGCGCAGCGAGAGGTAATCGCCGTACGAGTCGTACTCGGGGGGACGGTCGAAGCCCTTGTCGAAGAGGCGGAGCTTCTCCGTCGGATGCACGTCGTCGAAGACCACCATCTTGCGCGAGCCCACGACGGTGAGCCGCCGCTCCTTGTGGGGATCGAGCCAGCTCAGCTGGATCTGCGCCATGGTGTGGTCGCGGAAGGCCACGTTCACGAAGACCACGTCCTCGACGCCGGCGCGCAGGTAGGCCTGCCCGCGCGCCGAGATGCTCTCGGGCTCGGCGCCGAGGAGGTAGCGGATGATGCTGAGGTCGTGGGGGCCGAAGCTCCAGAGCGCGTTCTCGTCGCTCCGGATCTGCCCGAGGTTCACCCGCAGCGCGTAGAGGTAGTGAATCTTCCCGAGCTCGCCGCCCTGCACCATCGCGCGCAGTCGCTCGACGGCCGGATGGTAGAGCATCAGGTGCCCGACCATCAGGATGCGTTCGTACTCCTCGGAGGCGCGTACCAGCTCCTCCGCGTCGCGCACCGAGGTGGCCATCGGCTTCTCGACGAGCACGTGCTTGCCGGCGCGCAGCGCGGCCAGGCCGTGGCCGTGATGGTGCGCGGCGTTGGTGGCGATGACCACGGCCTGCACCGCGGGGTCCGAGAGCATCTGCGTGAAGTCGGCGGTGACCTGCGCCTCGGGGGCGACGGTCGCGGCGCGCTCGCGGGCCCGGGGGTCGAGGTCGCAGACCCACGAAAGGCGCGCCTCGGGCAGCCCGGACAGGTTGCGCACGTAGTTGCGCCCCCAGTATCCGGCACCCAGCACGGCCACGTTCACCGGTTCTTTGCCGCTCACGTCCGCTGCTCCGCTTCGAGGTGCCCCGAGACCAGGCGATAGCTCGCTCCGCAGGCCTCGCAGGCCAGAGTCGCGCCCGCCTCGGGAAGCCGCACGCCGCAGCGGCAGACCCAGCCGACCTGGCGCGCGGGGACTCCTACCGCCAGCGCGTGGGCCGGCAGATCGTGCGTCACGACAGCGCCAGCCCCGACCATCGCGTAGGGACCGATGGTGTGCCCGCAGAGGACGGTCGCGTTCGCGCCGAGGGTCGCGCCGCGGCCGACGCGCGTCGGGCGGTACTCGTTCTTACGTTCGATGAAGGCCCGCGGATCGATCACGTTCGTGAAGACCATCGACGGACCGCAGAAGACGTCGTCCTCGAGGAAGACGCCGTCGTAGATCGAGACGTTATTCTGGATCTTGACCCCGTTGCCGACGGTCGCGCCGCTGGCCACGAACACGTTCTGGCCGAGCACGCACCGCGCGCCGATGCGGGCGCCGGCCATGACGTGGCTGTAGTGCCAGACGCGCGTCTCCTCACCGATGACGGCGCCCGGGTCCACGGTGGCGGTGGGATGGATTCGTGGCGCCTCGCCCTGCATGCGCGCTACGATACGGCATCTCCGCGGTCCGCGGTAGACAGACGACGCTCGTCACGGAAAGAGGAAGGAGGAGCTTGCATGCGCGTTCGCATCGCGTGGCTCGGCGTGGCCCTCGCGCTCGCCCCGGGCTGCAAGGCGGCCGAGGAGGACTACGAGCACGGTAACGCGCAGTGCTCCGATCTCGTGGACAACGACGGAGACCGCCTGGTGGACTGCGCCGACCCGGGGTGCCGGGGGACGAGCGTCTGTCCGAGCCTCGGCGGCGACGGCGGCTCCTCGACCGACGCCCAGTCCGGGGACCCGCCCGTCGTGCCGCGACAGAAGGACCACTTCTTCACGGTGAACCCGCAGCGCGCGGTGGACTTCCTCGTCGTGGTGGACAACTCGAACACCATGGCCGAGGAGCAGTCGCTCCTGGCGAAGGCCTGGCCCCAGCTCGTGACCTCCATGGCGCTCCTGCCGGGAGGGCTTCCGTCGCTCCGCATCGGGGTCGTCTCGACGGACCTCGGGGCGGCGGACTACGGCCTGCCCACCTGCATGACCAAGGGAGGGGACGGGGGTCGGCTGCAGAGCAAGCCCCGGATCGCGGAGTGCACGCCGCCGTCGCTGCCGTGGATCGAGTACGCCGACGGCAAGACCAACGTGCCGAGCGCCGGCGACGCGGTGGCGCAGATCACCCAGGGCTTCTCGTGCATCGCGCAGCTCGGCACGGGCGGGTGCGGCTTCGAACACCAGCTCCAGGCCATGCGCCTGGCCCTCGATCCGCAAAAGGGGGTGAACCGCGGGTTCCTGCGCGCCGAGGCGCCGCTCGTGGTGCTGCTCGTCACCGACGAGGACGACTGCTCGGCGGCGAACACGACGCTCTTCGATCCGAGCCAGCACGGTCTCAGCGACCCGCTCGGCCCGCTCAACTCGTTTCGCTGCTTCGAGTTCGGCGTGACGTGCGACGTGAACGACCGCAACAAGCTCGGTCCGCGCAAGAACTGCGTCCCGTCGCAGGAGTACCTTTTCAAGGTGCAGGAGTACGTCAGCTTCCTCAAGGGCCTCAAGCCCGGCGGACAGGCCGCGCTCGTGGCCATCGCCGGCCCTCCGGAGCCGGTCGAGGTCATCAAGGAGGGCACGATGCCCGGGCTCGCCCCGAGCTGCGGCGCGAAGGGCACGTTGGTCAACGCGTCGCCGTCCGTTCGCCTCTGGTCCGTGGTGAGCGGGCTCGGCCAGGGTTCGTTCCTGGCGCCGATCTGCACGACCGACTTCGTGCCGATCATGGCGCGGGTGGGGCAGCTCGTGCGGGACAAGCTCGGTGCGGCCTGCCTTCAGGCGCTCAAGGACACCGACTCCGCCCCGGGCCCGCAGGTGAACTGCGTGGTCGAGGATGTGCGTCCGGGAGGTGGAGCGGCGAAGCTCGAGGCCTGCAAGGCGCTCGCGGGACCTTGCGACCCGTGCCCCTGCTGGAGGGTCATCTCGCGCAGCGAGTGCGGCAGCGGGACGGCGCTCGAGGTGGCGCGTTCGACCCCGGTCCCGCCGGGAACGCTGGTGCGCGCGCGCTGCGAGGGACTCT